>CAMLOC010000132.1 GCA_946481465.1 uncultured Shinella sp.
CGATGACGAGCACCGAGACGAGGCCGAGGAAAAGACGCGTGTCGTCGCTCATCAGCGGGTTCCATCCTTTCGGGGCGCAAGGGCAAGAAGCGCCTGGCGGGCGCGGTCGAGAAAGACCTTGCGCTCCTCCCCGGCCTGAAGCACCAGCGGGGCGCCGAAGACGACGCGGCAGAGCAGCGGGACAGGCAGGAGCGCGCCCTTCGGCAGGACGCGCGACATGTTCTCGATCCAGCAGGGCACAAGCTCGATATCCGGGCGAAGCGTCGCAAGATTGTAGAGGCCGGAGCGGAAGCGCAGGAGCGGCTCCTCCGTCATGTTGCGCGTGCCTTCCGGAAAGAAGATCAGCGACTGGCCCGCATCGAGCGCGGCGAGCATGACCTGCATCGGATCGGCGCTGCGCTCCACCCAGTTGCGCTCGACGAGCACCGTGCGCAGCATCCCGCCGGAAATGAAGCGGCGGATCGGGCCGGCATTCCAGTAGTCCGCCCCGGCGACGGCGGCCGTGCGGCGGCGCTCGGCAAAGGGCAGGCAGGTGGAGATGAGGATGAAATCGCCGTGGCTCGCGTGATTGGCGAAATAGATGCGCTGGCGGCCATAGGGCGCAGAGCCGGCCCAGATCGGCCGCACGCCGGTGACGGCGCGCGCAAGGCCGGCCAACGCTGCGCCGGAGACCGTCTGCAACAGGGATGCGCCCTTCGCGGTCATGCCCCGCCTCCTTCCATCCCGTCGAGCAGGAGGACGAGGTAGAGCGCGGCGGCGATCGCCAGCGCGATCCGCTGCATCCAGAGGAGCCGCAGGCAGCCCCGGAGGCGCTCCGGCAGGGTTGCCGACACGCTTTCCCGGGCGCGCAGCCCCATGCGGGCGAGAACGTCGTCGATGGCGGAAAGCCCCGCCGCTTCCCCGTCATGGGAGGCGGCGAGCCGGAAGAGCGCGGCGTCGAACAGCAGGTGCACCGAAAGCGCCAGCGGCGTAAGGCAGAAGGCGAGTAGCAGCCCCCAGGCGAGCGGCCCGGAAAAGCCGTGGGCGCCGGCCGTCGGCGGCGCCACGGCAAGGATCAGCAGCGCGGCCGCCCCGCCGGCAAGGCCGTTGCGCTTCAGGCGCCGGGCGGCATCCGCGATTGTTGTCCGCCATTCCGTCATCGCGCCGCCTCCTCGATCGCCGCATAGGTCTCCAGCGCGAGATGCACCGGCCGCCCCTTCGCCCTGATCTGGGCGACGGCAGCGGCAGCGCTGCCGGCAAGCCCCGTTCGCATCAGCATGCAGGCGGCGACGACGGCGCTGCGCTGGAAGCCGAGCGCGCAGCAGATGAGGACCGGACCGTGCCGCCCCGCCGCCTCGGCGGCAAGCGCCGCCTCGCGGATGCGGCCGGCGGGGACTGGCAGCAGGTCAAGCGCCGGGAAGGCGTGCCAGGACAGGCCGGGAACGGCAAGGCCCGGCAGTTCCGCCGTCATGTCGATGACGGCGGCATAGGTCGAAAGCGCGCGCCGCCTCGGCACCTGGCCGAGGAAGACGCCGTCGGCGATCTCGACGGCGGGCGGCAGACGGCGCGTCCACCACCGGACGTTCATCCGCGCCCCGAGCCTGTAGGGCATCAGCAGCCAGCGGCTCGCCAGGCTGACGCGGCCGTCGGCCTCCTTCTGGAACACGGCCGGCCCCGCGCCCGCATAGGCGAGCGCGACGAGGGCAAGCGCGAGCGCCGGCCAGAGCAGCAGCACCCCCGCCCCGGTCGCAAACGTCGTCCACACCGCGAGGACGAGGAAGACGAGGGCGCCGGCAGCATAGGAGACGGCGAGCCGCCGCGCCTTCACATCGGCCGCCGGGCGGAACGCTGCCAGCGGCGAGGTCCGGCCGGCCGGGAACAGCCAGAGGGCGAAGAGGCCGAGCAGCGCGCCGGTCGGGATATCGATGGCGTGATGCTGCCAGGTCGTGAGGACGGAGGCGCCGATCAGGAAGCTCCAGCCATGCCAGATCGCCCGTGCCGCCCCGCGCAGCCGCCCGCGCCAGTGATCCCAGATGATCACCAGCAGGGCGATGTGCAGCGAGGGGGCCTGGTTGAACGGCTTGTCGAAACCGCCGAGCACGTCGAACAGGAAACCCGGCAGCCCCTGCGTCTCCGGCCGCACGAAGATCGCCTGCAACGGAAAGGCGATGAAGCAGAGGACGGCGACGACCTGTGCCGTGAGGTAACGCCGCGCCAGCCGGCCGACCTCCGCCGGCGTCTCGTTGACGAACAGCGAGAGCGCATAGAAGGCGTTGATCGACCAGTAGGGCAGGATCGTCCAGGCGAGAAAGGGAATGTGCCGCTCCCAGCCGAAGGCGAGGTTCGGCACCGCCGCCCGCTGCGCGGCCAGCCAGTTGGAAAAGCCGTAGGTCAGGTAGAAGAACGGCGCCAGGACGGCGAGCCACAGCGCTGCCGCGCGAAAAACCGCGCGGCGATCGACGGCAAGGACAGATGCGACGCCCTCCCCCATGGCCGCCTCAGATGCGCTCGGCCAGCGAGACGGTGAAGATGCCCCACTTGTCGATGCGCTGCTCGACCTTGCGGAAGCCGGCCGCCGCCACGAGCTGATCCATCTCCTGCTGGCTGCGCCGGCGCATGATCCAGGCCTCGCCGCCGCGATGCGAGGTCAGCGCCCGCGCGATCATCTCAAGCTGCGGATGCCAGGGCTGGCCGGTATAGAGGAGCAGCGAACCCGGCTCCATCGCCCGCGCGAGGCCGGCCAGCGAGGCCTCGATCAGGGCATTGTCCGGGAAGAGTTCGTAGAGGCCGGAGACGATGGCGAGCGTCGGCCGCGGGGCGATCGCGGCAAGCCCTTCCGTGTCGAAGGCATCCGCCCGGTGGAATTCCGCCATGTCCGAAAGGCCGCGCTCAGTGATTAGCGCCGTGCCCTTCTCCACATTGATCGGCGAATAGTCCTGCAGGCGGATGCTCTCCGGCTTTGCCTCGGACGCCGCGACCGCATCGAGCACGTAGCGCCCGTGGCCGGCGGCGATGTCGAGCACGCGCAACGGCCGCCCCGCCGCCCGAAGGCGCGCCAGCGCCTTGCCGATCAGTTCCTCCAGATGGACCTTGCGCTGGCGGATGCCGCGCCAGCCGATGGCGTTCAGGAACTGCCGATCGATCAGCCGTCCGCCGGGGCCGAGGCCGCGGGCCTCGTCCTCGTAGACATAGTCGAGCGTCGAGCCGGAATCGAAGCCCGTGCGCACGCCCGTCTCCATGCCCCTGGAGAAGAGGCCGCCGAGGCGGATCGAGGCGCGTGTCAGCGCCCAGTAGAGCCCGCGCGGAGAAAGCAGGGACAGCGGCGTCGCCAGCCGGTCGGCCTCGTCGCGGGTATGGCCGGAAAGATGCGCGCGCCGCAGGTCCGCCGCCACGGGCGGCGCGGCGAAACGCTCAAGGAGGAAGGTCCGCACCTTGTCGAGCGCCTTGGCGCGGTCCCGCTCGCCGAGCGTGTCGTGGTAGAAGCCGGGCAGCACATGGCGCTCCTTGATCGTCCCGCCGAGATTTTCGAAGAAGCGGTGCTGCGGCGCATGGCGCACGACGAAGTCGCTGCCGGAGACGAGAAGCTGCGTCGGCACCGTGATGGCGCGCGCATCGGCGACCACCCGGTCCGCCGCCTCGTAGAGTTCCAGGAGGACATTGGAGGCGATGGGGCGGGTGATCAGCGGATCGGCCTCGAAGGAGGCGATGCGCGCGGGATCGTGCGTCAGGAAGCGGGCCTTGACGTAGGAATTGACGAAGAACGTGCCCTTGAGCCTCTGCCACAGCGCAATGCCTTCCTTCGCGAAGGGCACGTAGAGCTTCACGTCGAAGGCGGGCGAGGCCAGCACCAGTGCGCGGATGCCGGGCGCATAGTCGTGCACCCAGGTTGCCGCGAGCACCGCGCCGACGCTCTGGGCGACGACGGCGATGTCTTCCATCGCAAAGCCGCCGGTCTCGCAGACATGGCGGACGAAGCAGTCGAGATCGCGCACCGAATGGGCGAAGGACGGCGAATGGCCGCGCTCGCCGGGCGAGCGGCCATGGCCGCGCGCATCCCAGGCGTAGAAGGCGACGTCGTCGAGCCCGAGTTCGTCAACGATATGCGCCACCCGGCCGCTGTGCTCGTGGCCGCGGTGCAGGAGCACGACCGCGCCCTTCGCCGTGCCCGAACGGGCGGGCCAGGCGCGGTAGAAAAGCTCCACGCCGTCATGGCTCGCGAATGCGGATTCGATCATGCTGTCCTCTCTCCTGCGGGAACCTCAGCACCTATACGGATGAGGAGGCATGTTTGCAGTTGATTTCCTATCGTTTGCATCCTCTTTTGTTGCACGCAATCGAGCGGATTCGAGCTGACATGTCGATCTATAAACTGAAATCGTCCTTCCAGAACCTGCTTCGCCCGCTGGTAGGGCGGCTCGCGGCCATGGGCGTCACCGCCAACCAGGTGACGCTGATCGCCGCCCTCGTCTCGGTGGGGATCGGCGCGCTCCTCCTCGCCAATCCGGCGCCGGCGCTCTTCGCGCTCGTTCCGGTCTGGATGCTGCTGCGCATGGGGCTGAATGCCATCGACGGCATGCTCGCCCGCGAGCACGGCCAGAAGAGCCCGCTCGGCGGCTATCTCAACGAGATCGCCGACGTCGTCTCCGATGCCGCACTCTACCTGCCCTTCGCGCTGGTCGCGCCCTTCTCCCTGCCGTGGTTCACGGCCATCGTCTTCCTTGCGGCGCTGACGGAGTTCGCCGGCGTGCTCGGCGTCGCCCACGGCAACGGCCGCAGCTACGAGGGGCCGATGGGCAAGAGCGACCGGGCGCTCCTTTTCGGCGCGCTCGGCGCGCTGGTCGCCGGTTTCGGCGCGCTGCCGGCCTGGACATGGCATATCCAGCCGATCGCCTGCGTGCTCCTCGCCTGGACGGTCGCCAACCGGGTGCGGGCAGGCCTTGCCGGATCGTAGCCGTCAGCGTTTCTCGCCGAAGCGGCGCGGCGTCGGCCGGCCGGTGATCTGGTCCCAGTGCTCGTCGGCCCGCCGCTCGAAGGTCCCCGCCTCGCGGGCATCGCTCTGGTAGAAGGCGCCGCGCGGCACGTCCGGCGCATAGACCTGCTCGCTCCAGCCCCGCCCGTCATCATGCGGGAAGGCATAGCCGACATGGCCGAGCGCCGCCGCGCCCTTGTAATGCGCATCACGCAGGTGCATCGGCACCGAAGAAGGCGCTTCCTTTGCCACATGGGCGAGCGCCAGCGAGATGCCGCGGCAGGCGGAGTTCGACTTCGGCGCCCGGGCGACGTGCAGGGCGGCATGGGCAAGGATGATCTGCGCCTCGGGATAACCGATCTTCTCCACCGCATGCAGCGCCGCCACGGCCGTCTGCAACGCCGTGTTGTCGGCAAGGCCGACATCCTCGGAGGCGTGGATCATGATGCGGCGGGCGATGTAGCGCGGGTCCTCGCCGCCGTGGATCAACCGGGCGAGCCAGTAGAGCGTCGCATCGGGGTCGGAGCCACGCATCGACTTCACGAAGGCCGAGACCACGTCGTAATGCGCGTCACCCGACCGGTCGTGGTTGACGGGCGCGGCCGCATAGGCCTCCTCGACCATCGCCTCGGTGATGACGACGGGTTTTCCCGGCGCGTGCCCGACGGCAAGGCTTTCGAGAACCGTCAGCGCACGGCGCGCATCGCCGCCGGAGCGGCCGGCGATGCGGCGCAGTTGCGCAGGTTCCAGCTCCACCGCAATGCCGCGCGCGGCAAGATGGCGAAGGCCCCGCCGCACCACCTCCTCCATCTCCTCCAGCGTCAGCGGCTCCAGCTTCAGGATCGTGGAGCGGGAGATGAGCGCGGGCGTCAGCGTGTGGTAGGGATTGCCGGTCGTCGCGCCGATGAAGTCGGCGACGCCCTCCTCGCAGAGCGCGAGGAGATGGTCCTGCTGCGTGGCGCTGAAGCGGTGCACCTCGTCCGCGAAGAGCAGGGTCGGGCGCATGCGCGCCTCGTCGGCGATCTTGCGGATGTCCGCCACGTTGTTGTGCGCGGCGTGCAGCGGGCGGAAATTCTTGCCGAGCATGGTGCCGATAGCGCGGGCGATCGACGTCTTGCCGAGCCCGGGCGGACCGTAGAGCACGATGCTGCCGAGCCTTCCGGCCGCGATGCGCCGGCGCAGCATGGTGCCCTCGCCGATGATCTTCTCCTGGCCGATCACATCGTCCAGCGTTGCCGGGCGCAGCTCGGCGGCGAGCGGCATGGCGCCCGAGCGCGGCGCGGCGTCGAAAAGATCGGTCATGGCGTCCTCCGGTCGCAAACGGTCCCGTCCGGCCCGGCGGCGTCATGCAAAAAGCCCGCCTGCCCGGCCGCAAGACGTTCGTCTATCGGCCGGAGCGGGCGGGGTCAAAGGCAATCGTGCGCGATCGCGCTCAGTGCAGGCCGAAGAGGTCCAGCAGCTCCTCGCGGTAGCGGACGAATTCCGGTGCGCTGCGGTCGCGCGGGCGCGGCAGGTCGATATCGATCAGCCGCGGCGCCGCGTTCTTCTCGCGCGGCAGGATGAGGATGCGGTCGGCAAGGTAGACCGCCTCCTCCAGGTCGTGGGTCACGAGGATGGTCGTCACGTCCTCGTCGCGCCAGATGCGCGTCAGCTCCTGCTGCATGCCGATCTTCGTCATGGCATCGAGCGCGCCGAGCGGCTCGTCGAGCAGCAGGATCTCCGGCTGGACGGCGAGCGCCCGGGCGATGCCGACGCGCTGCGCCATGCCGCCGGAAAGCTGCCGCGGATAGGCGCTCTCGAAGGATTGCAGGCCGACGAGCTGGACATAGCGCCGCGCCCGGTTTCGCGCCTCCGCACGGCTGACGCCGCGCGTGTCGAGGCCGAAGGCGACGTTTTCGAGCACGGTCAGCCAGGGCAGCAGGCGCGGTTCCTGGAAGATGACGGCCCGCTCCGCGCCGACGCCAGAGACGGCCTTGCCGTCGATCAGCACCTCGCCGCCATCGGCGTTCTCCAGCCCGGCGAGGATGCGCAGCAGCGTCGTCTTGCCCGAGCCGCTGGCGCCGACGATGGCAAGGCTCTCGCCGGAGCGGATCTTCAGGTTGATATCGCTGAGGACCGGCAGCGGACGGCCGTTCAGGCTGTAGTTCTTCGAGAGGTGACGGATCGTCACCTCTCCACGGATCGTTTCGGCGGACAGGCTCATGGTGCGCGCCTCAGTTCGTCGCCGCTTCGGGCGAATAGAGGATATCCTTCGCAACGAGCTGGCCTTCCTTCAGCTTGCCCTCGCGCACCAGCACGTCGATCCAGAACTGCACGTCCCGCTCGACCGGAAGACCGCCGGCGCGAACGCCGTAACCGCGGAAATACTGAGCGATGTCCGGGTTCTCGCCGCGTTCCTGCAAGGCCTTGGCGAGGATCTTGCGGGTTTCCTCCGGATGCTCGCGGGCATAGTCGAGCGCGCGGGCCGACTGTTCCACGAAGGTCTTCGCCGCCTCGGGATGCGCCTTGACGAAATCACGCCGCAGGACGACGAAGCCGCCGGCGATCTCGCCGAGCACCGCGGTGTCATCGAAGACGGCGCGCAGGCCGCCGTTCTTGCGCGCCGCGCCCTCGAAGGTCGTCTGCCAGAAGCCGAAGGCCGAGATGTCGACCTGGCCGGAGCGCAGCACCTGCTCGAGCTGCGGGCCAGGCACGACGACCTGGTTGGCCGCGTCCGTCGGCAGGCCGACCGAATGCAGCGCCTCGCGGATCGTATGGTCGAGATGGGCGCCGAGCGTGTTGACGGCGATGCTCTTGCCGGCAATGTCCTTGATCGTTTTGATCGGGCTGTCCTCCAGCACGTAGAAGACCGACTGCACCTCCTTGTTGATGCCGTTCGAAGGATAGGCGGCGACGAAATCGTTGCCGACGGCGATGGAGTTGAGGACGGCGGCGGTGGCCGCGCTGCCGATCTCCACGTCGCCCGAGGCGAGCGCGATCAGCGAAGCCGGGCCGCCGCCGG
>CAMLOC010000133.1 GCA_946481465.1 uncultured Shinella sp.
GCGATGAGGAAGGCAAGTTCGCCGATCGTGATTTCCTCGCCGGAGCCGATATTGATCGGTTTCGGGCTTTCATACTGTTTCATAAGGAACACGCAGGCATCGGCGAGATCGTCGACATGCAGGAATTCCCGCCGCGGCGTGCCCGTGCCCCATACCACGACGCTGTCGCGATGGGCGATCTTTGCGTCGTGCATCTTGCGGATGAGCGCCGGAATGACATGGGAGTGATCGAGATCGAAATTGTCGTTCCGACCGTAGAGATTGGTCGGCATGACCGAGATGAAGCGGCTGCCATACTCCTCCGCATAGGCGGCGGCGAGTTTGATGCCGGCGATCTTGGCGATGGCATAGGCCTCGTTCGTGGGCTCGAGGCTGCCGGTCAGCAGCGCGTCCTCGCGGATCGGCTGCTCGGCATGTTTGGGGTAGATGCAACTCGAGCCGAGGCACATGAGCTTCTCGACCCCGAGTTCCGATGCAGCCTTCAGGATGTTGACGAGGATCAGCACGTTCTCCACGAAGAATTCGGCGGGATAGCGCGCATTCGCGCCGATGCCGCCGACCCGCGCGGCGGCGATGAACACCGCTTCCGGCCGCGCCTTGCGCATCCAGCTTTCCGTATCGGCCTGGGAGGTGAGGTCGACCTCGCTGCGCGAGACGGTAAGGAGATCGCAGTTTTCCGTCTGCAGGCGGCGCATCAGCGCCGAGCCCACCATGCCCCGATGTCCGGCGACCCAGACGCGCTTGCCGCCGAGGTCATAGGGCATCATCGCTCCTTCATCCATGGAGGTCATTGCGGCCCCTCTCCCTCATCATGACATTGACATCCGACATCACCATTTCCGTCACGAGATCGCTGAAGGAGATGGCCGGGCTCCAGCCGAGCCGGGCCCGGGCCCTGGACGGGTCACCGAGCAGGAAGTCCACCTCGGCAGGCCGGAAGTAGCGCGGATCGATCTCGACGAGGCACTGGCCGGTCCGGCGGTCGTAGCCGACCTCCCCGACCCCTTCGCCGTCCCATTCGATGGTGCGCCCGACGACGTCGAAGGCGCGCTCCACGAACTCCCGGACGGTATGCACCTCCCCCGTGGCCAGCACGTAATCGTCGGGCACCTCCTGCTGCAGGATGCGCCACATGCCCTCCACATAGTCCTTGGCGTGGCCCCAGTCCCGTTTCGCATCGAGATTGCCGAGATAGAGCTTGTCCTGCATGCCCCATTCGATGGCCGCGACGGCACGCGTGATCTTTCGCGTGACGAAGGTTTCGCCGCGCCGCGGGCTCTCATGGTTGAACAGGATGCCGTTCGAGGCGTGATAGCCGTAGGCCTCGCGATAGTTGACCGTCATCCAATAGGCGTAAAGCTTCGCGGCGGCATAGGGGCTGCGCGGATGGAAGGGCGTATCCTCGCACTGCGCCGTCTCGCCCAGACCGCCGAACAGCTCGGAGGTCGAGGCCTGATAGTAGCGGCAGCGCCCTTCGAGCTTGAGGATGCGCATCGCCTCCAGGAGACGCAGCGTGCCGAGGGCATCGGTATTGGCGGTATATTCCGGCGTCTCGAAGCTCACCTGGACATGGCTCTGCGCACCGAGATTGTAGATCTCATCCGGCTGGACCTCCTGGATGACGCGGCACAGATTGGTCGCGTCGGTCAGGTCGCCGAAATGCATCTGGAAGCGCACACCGGGCGTGCGCGGATCGACATAGAGATGGTCGACGCGGGCGGTATTGAAGGACGATGACCGGCGTTTCAGGCCGTGCACATGGTATCCCTTTTCCAGCAGCAGCTCCGTCAGATAGGAGCCGTCCTGGCCGGTTACACCGATGATAAGGGCTGTCTTGTCGCTCATGGTTCGCGTCTCCCTCTGCATGCGACAGTCGGCGACGGGGCGCCGGATCACAAGGTAACCGTTCGAGCAAAGGAGCCGGTTCGCCCTCCTCCGATCAGACAGGGCGGCGCGATTGAAAGCCGAATGGCTATGCACCCTCTCAGGAAGGCGTAAGGCGGATAGGGGGCCGGCATGCTCCCTAGCGCCTTTGGAGAGCTTGCCGGATGCGCCACGGCTGGCAGGATCGTCTCCAAACAGGGGCGGCGCCATGCGGGTGATCTTCGTCAATCGCTACTTCCATCCGGACCAGTCGGCGACCAGCCGGATGGTGTCCGCACTGGCCTTCGGCCTTGCAAAACACGGCACCGACGTCGCGGTCATCGCCAGCCGCACCCGGCACGACGACCCGGAAAGCCCCCTTCCCGCCGCGGAAGCCTGCGGCGGCGTCAGGATCGCAAGGCTCGCCACCACCCGTTTCGGCCGCCACACCCTGCCGGGCCGCGCGCTGGACTACCTCTCCTTCCATGTCATGGCCTTCTTCTGGCTGCTCGGGCATGTCGGGCGCGGCGACATGGTGGTGGTCTGCACCGATCCGCCGCTGATTTCGCTCGGCTGCGGCCTGCCGGTCCGCCTGCGCGGCGGGCACATGGTCAACTGGATCATGGACCTTTTTCCCGAAACCGCGGTCGAACTCGGCCTTTTCCGCAAGGTGCCGTTGCTCGGCCGGCTCGCCGCCACGCTGCGCGACCGGTCCATCGCCCGCGCCCGGCTCAGCATCTGCCCGACCGAGAAGATGGCGGATTTTCTGCGCACACGCGGCCTGCCGGCCGAACGCATCAAGGTGCTGCACCATTGGTCGGATGCCGCCGAGATCCATCCGGTCGCCAGGGACGAGAACCCTCTGCGCATCGCGTGGAACTACGGCGGGAAATTCGTGGTCGGCTATTCCGGCAATTTCGGGCGGGCGCACGAATTCACCACGCTGATCGATGCCGCCACCTTGCTGAAAGACAGGAAGGACATCGCCTTCCTGATGATCGGAGGCGGTTACAAGCTGGCTTCGGTCGAGGCGGCCGTGCGTGAGCGAAATCTTACCAATGTGGTGTTCAAGCCGCTTCAGCCGGCAGACCGCATCGCCGAAAGCCTCGGCGTGCCGGACCTGCATGTCGTCTCGCTGCTCCCCCATCTCGAACATTGCATCATCCCCAGCAAGTTCTACGGCATCCTCGCCGCCGGCCGGCCGACGCTCTTCATCGGCGACCCCAGGGGCAGCGTCGCCGCCGTCATCGACGCCCATCGCTGCGGCGTCACGGTGGAGATCGGCAAGGCCGGGCAGCTCGCCGAAACGATCGCGGCGCTCGCCGCAGCGCCGCAGCGCGTGGCGGCCATGGGCGCGGCGGCAAGGGCGGTGCTGGAGGCGGACTATGCCTATGAGCGCGCGCTCGCGAGCTGGCGCAGCCTGTTTCTCGCGCTTTCCGGTGGCGAGCCGCTGCCCGTCCGCCCGCGCCTCGTGGAACAGGAGCCGTCATGAACGAGACGATCGTCGTCAGCCAGCTCGGCGCCCGCATGCACTATGCCGTGCCGAAAATCCTGGCGCGGGAAGGCCGGCTCGGCCATTTCTTCACTGATATCTGCGGCACCAAGAGCTGGCCCGCCCTCCTGCAAAAGCTGCCGCCCCGCCTGTTGCCGCAGGCGGTCAAACGCCTCGCGGGACGGGTGCCGAGCGGCATCCCGTCGGAACTCATCACGGATTTCCCCCTGTTCGGCCTGCGCTCCGGCATCCGCCGCCTGCGCATCGAAAACGCCATCGAGGAGACCTCCCACGCCGTCTGGGCGGGCAGCCGGTTTTCCAGCCTCGTCGCCAGCCGCGGTTTTCACGATGCCGCCGGCCTCTACGCCTATAGCGGCGACGCGCTGGAACAGATGCGCATGGCCAAGAGCCAGGGCCTGTGGACCGCCGTCGAACAGATGATCGCACCGCGAACCGTGGTGGAATCGATCATGGCGGAGGAGATGCGGCGTTTTCCCGACTGGGCCGGCCCGCCGGCGCGCAATCCCTTCGCCGACATCTTCGCCGAGCGCGAGCGCGCCGAATGGCAGCTCGCCGATTGCATCGTCTGCCCCTCTGAATTCGTGCGCGACCATGTCGTCAAGGAAGGTGGACCGGCAGAACGCTGCGTCGTCGTGCCCTATGGCGTCGATGCGGAGGAGCGGTTCGGCCCGGCCGGCCGCACCCCGGGGCCGCTTCGCGTCCTCACCGTCGGCGAGGTTGGCCTGCGCAAAGGCTCGCCCTATGTGCTGCAGGCCGCCGAACGGCTCGGCGCCAGTGCCCGCATCCGCATGGTCGGACCCGACCGCCTGCCGCCGCCGCTGCGCCGCAGGATGGGCCGCTCGGTCGAATTGCGGGGCATCGTGCCGCGCCGGGAGATCGACGCGGAATATCACTGGGCCGATGTCTTCCTGCTGCCCTCGCTCTGCGAAGGCTCGGCCACCGTCGTCTACGAGGCTCTGGCCGCCGGCCTGCCCGTCATCACCACATACAGCACCGGCAGCGTGGTGCGCGACGGCGTGGAGGGCCTTGTCGTGCCCGAGCGCGATCCGCAGGCCATCGTCGAGGCCATCCGCCATCTCGGCGAAAACGAGGCCCTCCGCGCGCAGCTTTCCGAAAACGCCCGCCGCACCGCACGGGAGCACACGGTCGAAAAATACGGCCGCCGGCTTCTCGACGTGCTCATCCGCCTCCACCCCGGCGGCACGTCATGAAGATCGTGCACGTCATCACCACGATGGATCCGGACAAGGGCGGGCCGCAGGCGGTGGTGATGCGCCTTGCCGCCGCGCAGGCCGATCTCGGCCATAGCGTCCATGTCGTCAGCCAGGTGGATAGCAGTATCGCCGCCCGCATGGTCGCCCTCGGCCGGTTCATTCCCGGCTTCGAGCAGATCCGCTGGCACCTGCTGCCGCCGCCGGGGCGCGTCGAGGCGATCCTCTGCCGCCGGGCCCGTCCCCTCATGGCGCACGTCCTCGCCGATGCCGACCAGCTTCACCTGCACGGCGTCTGGGAACCCATCCTCGCCTCGGCCGCATCGATCGCAAGGCGCATCGGCCTGCCCTACTGCGTGTGCCCCGCCGGCATGCTCGACACCTGGAGCCTTGCGCAAAAGCCCTGGAAGAAGAAGCTGGCGCTGGCGCTCGGCTGCCGGAAGATGCTCGACAACGCCGCCTTCATCCACGCATTGAACCGCGACGAGGTGGAGTTGATGCAGCCCGTCGGCCTGCATGCCCCCGCCGAGATCATCCCCAACGGCGTCTTCGTGGAAGAGTTCGAGCAGCTTCCCCCGCCCGATCCGTTTCTCGACCTGATCGCCCGGCCGCCCGGCCGGCGCTACGTGCTCTTCCTCTCGCGGCTGCACTACAAGAAGGGACTGGACCTCCTGGACCATGCCTTCCGGCAGGTCGCGGAGGAATGCCCCGACGTCGACCTCGTCGTCGCCGGTCCGGATGGCGGCGCGGAAGACGATTTCCGCACGCTGGTGCGGCGCTTCGGACTGGAGAAACGCGTGCTGATGGTCGGCCCGCTCTATGGCGAGACGAAATTGCAGGCGCTGGTCGCCGCCGCCTGCTTCTGCCTGCCGAGCCGGCAGGAAGGGTTCAGCATCGCCATCACCGAAGCGCTTGCCTGCGGCACGCCCGTCGTCATCACCCATGCCTGCCATTTTCCGGAAGTGGCGGCCGCCGGCGCCGGCGCCGTCGTCACGCTGGAGCCCGCGGATATCGCGGGCGGCATGATCGGGATCTTGCGAAACCGCGGCATGGCCGAGGCCATGGGGCGGAACGGCCGCCGGCTCGTCTTCGAGAATTACACCTGGCCGCGCATCGCGCGCCTGACGACCGGTCTCTACGAGGCCTATTCCCAGGCCGATCCGCACGCCGCGGCCTGATCAGGCGTCGCCGTCCTCATGCCGGCGGCCGGCGACGGCGCGGGCGGGATTGCCGACATAGACCGTCCAGGGCGCCAGCGGCTTTGCCGCCACGCCCCGCGCCCCCAGCACCGCCCCCTCGCCCACCACCGTCCCCGGGCCGACGAAGGCTTCGGCGGCGATCCAGCTCCTGCGTTTGAGAACGATCGGACGCGAGACCAGCGGAAACGCCGCGCGATGGATATCGTGCGTGCCGGTGCACAGATGCGCGCGCTGGGAAACGATCGCCAGCGCCTCCAGCGTGACAGGCGCCACATTGTAGCAGATCACGCCCGGTCCCATCGAGGCGTTCGCCCCCATGGTGAGGTTGCCCGGCCACCAGATGGTCGTGGTGCCGTGCACGACGGCCGTCGGATCCAGCTTGGCGCCGAAGAGGCGCAGCAGGAGGTTTCGCCAGGGATGGAACGGCGACGGCGTCCAGGCCGCAAGGCACCGCCAGGCGACAAGCCAGGCGAGCCGCATCAGCCGGAACCGCAGCGCAAAGGTCGGCCCGCCGAGCAGCGGAGACACGCGGGCCGCATCGTCGAAGCGGGGATCGTCATAGCGGGATTTCATGGGCGAACGCGCCTCCTTAAAAAAACGCGACCGTCGGGAGCCGGAGCCTCGTCCTTCCCACTCCCGACGGCGGCCATAGGAGGCGCACACCTCCCCTGACCTTGGAGCATTTCCGGCAAAAGCGCGAAACGGGCTTGCTGCCGGAAATGCGGAAAACAGAAGGTCAGACCGGAAGGCCGCTTTCCCGCCGCCGCAGTTCCTCGGTCTTGATGACGATCATGTATTCGTAGGCCGCCAGCAGCCGGCAATAGTGGTAGCCTTCCTTGCCGTCGAGGAAGCCGCCGCGCACGACATACATGTAGACGAAGCGGGCGGCCGGGCGGAACGGCAGGCGCATGGCGAGCTCCTTCAGCGCCCGACGGCGCGTCTCCGGCACCCGGCTCAGCACATTGCGCCAGGGCACGCGCTTTTCGCGCAGGCTGATGACCGTCTCGCGCGCCTCGGAGGTGGAGTAGCGATTGTGCTTCTCGTACCAGGCGGTCATGCCCTTGTTGAAGCTGTAGTGGATGAAATGCGCGGTGACGCGCCCCTCGGGCCCGTCGGAAAAGCAGCGCGAATGCGCCTCGCGCTCGTAGCGCACGCGGTCGGGCCGCACCAGCCGGGTGATCCAGGTCGGGTAGAGGCTGCTGTGCTTGATCCAGCGGCCCATGAACATGTTCTTGTAGCGGATGCGGAACGAGGCCTCCGGCCGCGTCGGATCCCGCGCGATGGCCAGCATCTCGTCGCGCAGGTCCGGCGGGGTGATCTCGTCGGCATCGGGCGTATAGACCCAGGCATATTTGTAGTCGATCTCCTTCAGCCCATAGGTCCGCTGGCCGGATTCCGTATCGTGCACCCGCTGGTAGACCCGGGCGCCGGCGGCCCGGGCGATCTCCACCGTCCGGTCCGTGCTGTAGGAATCGAGCACCACGATATCGTCGCACCAATCCAGCGAGGCGAGGCAGGCGGGCAGGTTCTTTTCCTCGTTCAGCGTCATGATGAGCACGGAAATCGACATGGCATGCCCTCACAGATTGAGGTTTATCGAGGGCCGCGCGATACGGTGGAGGCGATGGCGCGCGGAGGCTTCGACGGAAAGCACGAAACCCGTATGGCCGAACACGACGAAGATGGGGCCGACCGTCATCACCGAAGCCGGCAGGCCGGCCATGACGCCGAGATAGCCGACACCGCCGCACAGGAACGACACGGCGATGATCGTGTAGCTCGCCGTAGCCGGCGAAAGACCTGCATCGATCAGGAGGTGATGCAGATGCCGCCGGTCGGCCGACATGGGGCTTCGATGGTCGAGCAGGCGGCGCGCCATCAGGCTCAGCGTATCGACGACCGGCACGACGACCAGCCACAGGAGGACCGGGAACGGCACCCCTTCCGCCCCGTCCGAAAGGCGCAGGATCAGATAGGCGATGACCGCGCCGAGCGTCGTGCTGCCGGCGTCGCCGAGATAGACCGACGCCTTGGCGCACCAGGGGCTGCGCGCATTGAAGATCAGGAAACCGCCGATCGCCGCAACCAGCATGGTGACGGGGTAGACGAGCCCTTCCTCGCCGAGATGAAGCGCGAGCAGGACGATCCAGAT
>CAMLOC010000134.1 GCA_946481465.1 uncultured Shinella sp.
CGCTCGCAACGCCGGCGCATGCCGCTACCGGCGGCGACGGTTCGGTCGCGCCCGGCAAGCTGGACGACTATTACGGCTTCTGGTCCTCGGGCCAGACCGGCGAGATGCGAATTCTCGGCCTCCCCTCCATGCGCGAGCTGATGCGGGTACCGGTGTTCAATCGCTGCTCGGCCAGCGGCTGGGGACAGACCAATGAATCGATCCGCATCCATCAGCGCACGATGTCGGAGAAGACGAAGAAGCAGCTTGCCGCCAACGGCAAGAAGATCCACGACAACGGCGACCTGCACCACGTCCACATGTCCTTCACCGAGGGCAAGTATGACGGCCGTTACCTCTTCATGAACGACAAGGCCAACACGCGCGTCGCGCGCGTGCGCTGCGACGTGATGAAGACCGACGCCATCCTGGAAATCCCGAACGCCAAGGGCATCCATGGCCTTCGCCCGCAGAAATGGCCGCGCTCGAACTATGTGTTCTGCAACGGCGAGGACGAGGCGCCGCTCGTCAACGACGGCTCGACCATGACGGATGTCTCGACCTACGTGAACATCTTCACGGCCGTCGATGCCGACAAGTGGGAAGTCGCC
Source organism: uncultured Shinella sp. (assembly GCA_946481465.1). The sequence continues at coordinate 591 of CAMLOC010000134.1, forward strand.
TGGCAGGTGCAGGTCTCGGGCAACCTCGACAATTGCGATGCCGACTATGAGGGCAAGTGGGCCTTCTCGACCTCGTACAATTCCGAAATGGGCATGACGCTGGAGGAGATGACCAAGTCCGAGATGGACCACGTCGTCGTCTTCAACCTCGCCGAGATCGAAAAGGCGATCGCCGCGGGCCAGTACGAAGAGATCAACGGCGTGAAGGTCGTGGACGGCCGCAAGGAAGCCAAGTCGCTCTTCACCCGCTACATCCCGATCGCCAACAACCCGCACGGCTGCAACATGGCGCCGGACAGGAAGCACCTGTGCGTGGCCGGCAAGCTCTCGCCGACCGTCACCGTGCTCGACGTCACCAAGTTCGATGCGATCTTCTACGACAATGCCGAGCCGCGCAGCGCGGTGGTGGCGGAGCCGGAACTCGGCCTCGGCCCGCTGCACACCGCCTTCGACGGTCGCGGCAATGCCTATACGTCGCTCTTCCTCGACAGCCAGGTGGTGAAGTGGAACATCGACGAGGCCATCCGGGCCTATGCCGGTGAAAAGATCGACCCGATCAAGGACAAGATCGACGTCCAGTATCAGCCGGGCCACCTGAAGACGGTGATGGGCGAGACGCTGGACGCCACCAACGACTGGCTGGTGTGCCTGTGCAAGTTCTCCAAGGACCGCTTCCTGAACGTCGGCCCGCTGAAGCCGGAGAACGACCAGCTCATCGACATTTCCGGCGACAAGATGGTGCTGGTGCACGACGGCCCGACCTTCGCCGAGCCGCATGACGCCATCGCCGTCTCACCCTCGATCCTGCCGAACATCAAGTCCGTGTGGGACCGCAAGGACCCGCTCTGGGCCGAAACCCGCAAGCAGGCCGAGGCCGACGGCGTCGACATCGACGAGTGGACCGATGCCGTCATCCGCGACGGAAACAAGGTGCGCGTCTACATGACGTCGGTCGCGCCGAGCTTCAGCCAGGAAAGCTTCACCGTGAAGGAGGGCGACGAGGTCACGGTCATCGTCACCAATCTCGACGAGATCGACGACCTGACGCACGGCTTCACCATGGGCAATCATGGCGTCGCCATGGAGGTCGGGCCGCAGATGACGAGCTCCGTCACCTTCGTGGCGGCCAATCCGGGCCTCTACTGGTACTATTGCCAGTGGTTCTGCCATGCCCTGCACATGGAGATGCGCGGGCGCATGTTCGTGGAACCGAAGGACGCCTGACGAATGCGGCTGCCCATCCTCCTGATCGGCCTTCTTCTCGCCTCGCCGCTGGCCGCGGCGGAGCGTGCCGTCGCGCCGGGCACGGGCAGCCTCGCAGCGGCCATCGCCGGGGCGTCCCCCGGCGATGTGCTTGTTCTTGCCGACGGGGTCCATGCCGGCCCCGTCACCATCGACCGGCCGCTGACCATTTCCGGCTCCCGCGGTGCCGTCGTGGACGGACAGGGCCGGGGCAGCGTGATGACGATTTCCGCCGAAGACGTGACCCTGACGGGTTTCACCGTCACCGGCTCGGGCCGTGTGAACCAGGAGCTCGATGCCGGGGTGAAGATCCTCGAGGGCGCCGATCGTGCGCGTATCGAGAAACTGCTCGTTACCGGCAACATGCATGACATCGACGTGCATGGCGGCCGCGATGCCGTCGTCAGCGCAAACGAGATCATCGGGACCGACAGCGTGCGCATGAACGAGCGCGGCAACGGCATCTATGTCTGGAACAGCCCGGGCACGCTGCTGGAGAACAACGTCATCCGCTACGGCCGCGACGGCATCTTCTCCAATGCCAGCGCCGACAGCATCTACCGCGGCAACGTCATGCGCGACCTGCGTTTTGCCGTGCACTTCATGTACACCCGCAACACCGAGGTCTCCGGCAATATCTCGATCGGCAACCATCTCGGCTTCGCCATCATGTTCTCCAACAAGGCGAAGATCCTCGACAATCTCAGCCTCGGCGACCGCGAACACGGGCTGATGCTGAACTATGCCAACAATGCCGACGTCACCGGCAATCTGGTGCGCGGCGGCACGAAGAAATGCCTCTTCATCTACAATGCCCACAAGAACCTCATCTGGGACAATCGTTTCGAGGGCTGCGGCATCGGCATCCATTTCACCGCCGGTTCCGAGAAGAACGTGCTGACCGGCAACGCCTTCATCGCCAACCGCGAGCAGGTGAAATATGTCGGCACGCGCAACATGGAATGGAGCCATGAGGGCAGGGGGAATTTCTGGTCCGACCACCCCGCCTTCGACCTCAACGGCGACGGCATCGCCGACAGCTTCTATCGCCCCAACGATCTGATGGACCAGATCCTCTGGTCGCAGCCCGCGGCAAGCCTGCTCATCGGCTCGCCGGCCGTGCAGCTCGTGCGCTGGAGCCAGCGGGACTTTCCCGCCACGCTGCCCGGCGGCGTGCGCGACAGCGCGCCGCTGATGCGGCCCCTTGCCATATCCGTCCCGCCCGAAATCCTCGGTTTCGAGGCCGAAGCCGCCGGTCGCTGGGCCGAAGGAAACTATGATGACACCGACGCTGACAATCTCTCGGCTCACTAAACGCTTTGGCGACGTGGAAGCGCTGAAGGCCGTTTCGCTGACGCTGGAGGCGGGGCGGCGCGCTGCCCTGCTCGGCCATAACGGTGCGGGCAAATCGACCCTGATGAAGATCGTCCTCGGTCTCATTCCCCATGACGGCGGCGAGGTTTCGGTTTGCGGCGCGGCGCCCGGCTCGCCCGCGGCGCGCACGCAGGTGGCTTATCTGCCCGAAAACGTCGCCTTCCACCCGGCCCTGACCGGGGAGGAGCAGCTTCGCCACTATCTCGCGCTGCGCGGTGAAAGCCCGAAGCAGGCCATGGCGCTTCTCGGCCGTGTCGGGCTGGAGAAGGCGGCGCGGCGGCGGATCGGCACCTATTCCAAGGGCATGCGCCAGCGTGTCGGCCTCGCGCAGACGCTGATCGGCCGTCCGCGCCTGCTCGTGCTGGACGAGCCCACGTCGGGTCTCGACCCGGTGTCGCGGCGGGACTTCTACGATCTCCTCGACGGCCTTGCCGCCGAGGGGACCGCGATCCTGCTCTCCTCGCATGTGCTGACCGAGGTGGAGGCGCGCACCGACCGCATCCTCATTCTCTCGGGCGGGGACCTAGTGGCGGAAGGCACGCTTGCCGATCTGCGCGCCCGCGCGGCACTGCCCGTCTCCTTTCTCGTTCGCCCTGCTTCCGGCCATGCGCCGGCGCTGGCGGCGGCCTTTCCCGAGGCGGTTGCGAACGCAGACGGGCTCCTGCGCCTTTCCTGCACGCAGGCGGAAAAGCTGCCGCTGCTTGCCCGCATGGTCGCGTTAGGCGGCGCGGTCGCCGATCTCGATGTGATCCCGCCGAGCCTCGAGGATATCTACAGCCATTTCAGCAGGAGGGATGGGCAATGAACCGCATCCTCGCCACCGCGATCTCGGAGTTCCGCATCGCCTTCCGCAATCGCTGGGTCTCCATCGCGACGGGCATGATGATGCTGTTCGCGCTGGTGCTGGCCGCCGCCGGTGCCGCCCCCACGGGAGGCGTCGGCGTGGACCGGCTGTCGGTGACGGTCGCCTCGCTCACGTCGCTTGCCGTCTATCTCGTGCCGCTCCTGGCGCTCCTGATGAGTTTTGATGCCATCGCGGGCGAGGTGGAGCGCGGCACGCTGCCGCTGCTTCTCACCTATCCCGTCTCGCGCCTGCAGATCCTCGTCGGCAAGCTCCTCGCGCATCTTGCGATCCTTGCCCTCGCAGTCACGCTGGGTTACGGCGCGGCGGCGCTGGTGGCCGTCTGGTCCGATGCCGAGGCGATCAGGGGGCTCGGCGCGCTGTGGCGGCTGATCTGGTCTTCGGTCCTGCTCGGGGCCACCTTCCTCGGCGCGGGCTACGCCCTGTCGGCTCTGGCGCGGCGGCCTTCCGGGGCCGCCGGCCTTGCGGTCGCGCTCTGGCTCGCGGCGGTGGTGCTCTACGATCTCGCGCTGCTTGCGCTGATCGTTTCGGATGGCGGCGGGGCCTTCACCACGCAGGCGCTGCCCGTCGCCCTGCTCGCCAATCCCGCCGACGCCTTCCGCGTCTTCAATCTTTCGGCGGCGCAAGCCGTCGCTGCGGCCGGCGGCATCGGCGGCGCGGCGGGTGCCATTGCGCTCTGGCAGTCGGCCGCCTCGCTCGTCCTCTGGCCGCTTGCCGCCATTGCGCTTGCGGCTGCGGCCTTCCGCAAGGTGACGCCATGAGAAGGTACATTCGCCCCGTTCTGCTCGTCGCGGCGCTCGTGCTGCTTTCCGCCTGCCGGGAAGAGGCGGTCCAGGGCACGACGCCGCAGGACATGACGCCCGAGACCCTCGGCCACTATTGCCAGATGAACCTCCTGGAGCATCCCGGCCCCAAGGCGCAGGTCTTTCTGGAGGGCAACGCCGCGCCGCTGTTCTTCAGCCAGGTGCGCGACGCCATCGCCTATATGCGCGGCCCCGAGCAGGTCGCGCCGATCCTCGCTCTCTATGTCAACGACATGGGCCGGACGGGCGCGACCTGGGACCGGCCCGGCGACGGCAACTGGATCCTCGCCGACGAGGCCTTCTACGTCCTCGGCTCGGCGCGGGCGGGCGGCATGGGCGCGCCGGAGGCGGTGCCCTTTTCCACCCGGGAGCGTGCCGAGGATTTCGCCCTCGCCGAGGGCGGCCGCGTGCTGACGCTCGCCGACATCACCGATGACATGGTTCTCGCCCCGGTCGAAGCCGGCGCGGACCAGGGGGGCGAAGACGATGCCGATTTCGACGGCCGCCTGCGTGCCCTGCCCAACAAAGCCGGAGGTTGACCCATGCCCATCACCCGACGCCGCCTGATCACGATTTCCGCCGGCCTGGCCCTCCTGCCCGCCGCCGCCCGCGCCTCTGCGGGGGGAACGGCCCGCCAATGGACGGGACAGGCGCTCGGCGCGCGCGCTTCGATCCGGCTCGACCATCCCGACGGAGCGGCCATCGCCGCCCGCGTCATGGCCGAGATCGACCGGCTGGAAGATATTCTCAGCCTCTACAGGCCGCAGAGCGCATTGTCCCGCCTGAACCGCGAGGGGTCTCTTGCCGCCCCGCCTTTCGAATTGCTGGAATGCCTGTCGCTGGCCGGTGCCGTGCACCGCGCGAGCGGCGGCCGGTTCGATCCGACCGTGCAGCCGCTCTGGGTGCTTTGGGCCGAAGCCGCGGCAGCCGGCAGGAGGCCCTCTGCCCAGGCGGTCGAGACGGCGCGGCAGAAGACCGGCTGGGGGAGGGTGGAACTGGACGCCGCGGCCATCACCCTCAGGCCCGGCATGGCGCTGACGTTGAACGGCATCGGCCAGGGCTATGTCGCCGATCGGGTCGCCGCCCTGCTGGAGGCGGAGGGGCTCAGCGACATCCTCATCGATACGGGGGAACTGCGTGCGCTCGGCGGCAATCCGGACGGCGGGAACTGGCCGGTGCACCTGGAGACCGGCGAACGCCTGTCGCTGCGGCAGCGTGCGCTCGCCACCTCCGCGCCCCTCGGCACGACCTTCGATCAGGCGGGCCACGACGGCCATATCCTCGATCCCGCGACCGGCATGCCGGCGGTATCGGCGTGGCGTTCCGTCTCGATCTCGGCGCCCTCCGCCGCGGTCGCGGACGCTCTTGCCACCGCCACCTGCCTGATCGCCGAACCGGAGGCGATCCGGCGTATGCTCGGGCATTTCGAAGGCGCGCGTCTGGAGGTCGGCGCGTAGCCGCGCTTTCGGTTGCCGCGAAGGCGACGGCACCCGGAACATCCGGATGCCGTCTTCATCTTCGGGTTATGCGCCGATGGCCGCGCCCGGCGTCTCGAAACGCGGGAAGAGGACGACGTTCTCGATATGCATGTGCGCCACGAGGTCGTCGGTGAGCTTCCGCAGCCCCGTATAGAGTGCGGTCCACGAGCCGCAGGCTCCTTCCGGCAGCGCCATGCCATGGGCGGCATGCTCGATATCCTGAAGAAGCCTGGCGGCATCGGCATGTTCATGGCGCATTTGCGCGATTGGTTGGGAAATGCGCGTGTTCTGACCCTGCCGCATCAGCGGGAACAGGATCTGCTCTTCGCTCGTCATGTGGTCTTCCAGCTCGTCCCTCAGCGCGACCAGAGCCCGGGCAAGTCCGGACGGGGCAACCGGATGATCGCCGTGGACGCGCTCGACCTTCTCGGCAAGCGGGATCAGGAAGGCCAGTTCGCGGCGATGGGTGTCATGATAGCGCGAGAGAAGGTGGTCGATGAGCGGTCCGGTCTCCTGCGGCGCTTCGAGACCGGCGGCCCGACGGAGCGCTTCCAGTTCGGCAAGCAGGTCTGCCGGCGACAGCCCGGCCCGTGCGGCCGCATCGCGAAGCGGGATGTCGCCCGCACAGCAGAAATTGATGGCCGAGCGACGGAACAGCTCGGCCGCGCCCGGCAGTTCGGCGGCGATGGTGGTTACGGTGGTTTCGAGAGAAAGCGTTTGCATGCTCGATCCTTTGAAAGAGGGACGGGCCTCCAATTTGCAGGATCGGCAGGCGCCGTCTTTGCGCCCGGCCGAACAAAAGAGCGCATGTGGGAGACGGTATCGCGGCGTTGCTTGTCGCATCGCAAAGAGTGCGACAATTCGGCGGGACGGGAGCCTTTTCATTGCGCGGCGTGATTGGTAAGCCTCGGTGCGAGAGGTTTCGATGAAGACGCATCTGCAACAGCGCCGGAACGGATGGGTGGCTTTCGCCGTCGCCGTGCTGATGGCGTTGCAGGTTCTTCTAAGCCCCTTGGCGCAGGCATCGGCGGCCGGCAACGCACCGGTGGATGCCTACGGCAATCCGCTCTGCATCACCCACCTTGGCGAAGAGAATCCGGCGTCGGCGCCGGGCAAGGAGCGTTCGCGCGCTCTCGATTGCTGCACGCTGGCCTGCGGCATGGCCGCGGGTCTTGTTCCGCCCTATCGCCCCGTCCTCATTCCGTTCAATCCGCTCGCACAACCTTCGCAGCGGATTTTCGACGGTTACGAGGACCATGTGCCCCTGGCGCATGACTCTCTGCCCGGACATCCTCGCGGCCCCCCGACGCTCGCCTGATCGCTGGGCAATGCCGGCAAGCTGACCGAGCCTATGTCGCGTCGCGGGTTCTCCCCGTACGATCGCCGCCCGGTCATGCCCTCAGCCGCCTGCCGCACGCCGTCGCGACCCCACTTCCTTTCCTTTTCCACCAGACCTTGCCGGCAGGGATGACCGGCTCCATCGGAGAATGACAATGCTGAAAAGAACACTTGCAACCGTTGCCGCCATCGCGCTCGGTTCGAGCAGCAGCGGAGTGTCGACGCGTTTCGTGTAGGCG
>CAMLOC010000135.1 GCA_946481465.1 uncultured Shinella sp.
GGCAAGCTCGCGCACTTCCTGGGCGACGACCGCAAAGCCGCGGCCGGCCTCGCCCGCGCGGGCCGCCTCGACGCCGGCATTCAACGCCAGAAGATTGGTCTGGAAGGCGATCTCGTCGATGACGGAGATGATCTGGTTGATCTTCTGCGAGGACTGCTCGATGCGGCCCATGGCATCGATGGCGTCCTGCACGATGCTGCCGGACTTGTCGGCGCTGTCCTTGGCTTCGCGCACGATTTCCGAAGCCTCGATGGCGCGGGTCGTGGAGGTCTTCACCGTGGTGGTGATCTCCTCCAGCGCGGCGGCGGTCTCCTCCAGCGAGGCGGCCTGCTGCTCCGTGCGGTGGGCGAGCTGGTCGGCGGCGGCGGAAAGCTCGCGCGAATTGCCGGTGATCGTGCCGGCGGTGGACAGGATGCCGGTCATCGTGCTGCGCAGCGTCAGCATGGCGCCGTTGACGTTTGCCTGGAGCTCGGCGAAATCGCCCTCGAAATGGCCGGCCATCTCTTGCGTCAGGTCGGCATGGGAGAGCGAGGCGATCACGCGGCGCACCTCGCTGACGCCCCGGTCGACATTCTCGACCAGGTCGTTGACGCCGGTGGCGAAGCGGCGAAGGTCCTCGTCCTCGTAGGTCTTGGTGATGCGGCGGGAGAAGTCGCCGGCGGCGGCGGCGGCAACGATCGTGCTGATGTTCGACTGCAGGTCCTTGCTCTGCGTCTGAAGCGCCGCTTCCTGCGCCTCCATCTCGCGCATCTGCATCTCGTTGGCGCGGAAGACGTCGAGCGTGCGCGCCATCGCGCCGATCTCGTCCTTGCGGTCGGTGCAGGGAATGGCATCGTCGAGCTTGCCGGCGGCAAGGTTGGACATCACACCGGTCAGGAGCTGGATCGGGCGGACGATGCCGTTGCGGGCGAACAGGGTGCTGAACAGCATGCCCGCGACGATGCAGACGAGGGCGGTCGCGAGCAGCACGGCCTGGGTGGTCGTCGAGCGCGAAATAGCTTCGGCGCGCGATTGCGAGAGCGTTTCAGCCGAATAGGTCGTGTAGAGCTTGAGCGCGGCCGTGACGGCCTTCTGGCCTTCCAGTGCCGTGTCGAGCGCGGCGAGCATGGCGGCGCGATCCTGGCCCTGCGGCGAACCGGCGACGGCCACCATGGCCCGGATCTGCTCGAAATAGGAGGCCAGCGACGCGCGCACGCCGTCGAGCAGCTTGGTTTCCTCGGCATCGGCCGTCGAGGCGATCTTCGGCAGGCGGTCGAGCATTTCCTTGGAGCGTGTCTCGGTCTCCGCGGCAAAATCGGCCGCCTTTTCCGGCGCAAGCGCAAGCTGGTAGGTCATGCGGCTGATGGCGATGACGTCGATGCGCAGGTCCATGGCTTCCCGCGCCACCTCTTCACGGGCACCGGTGTCCTGGAGCGCGGAGCCGAGGGCGCGCAGGCCACCGCCGCCGACGACGGCGATCGTGCCGGCCGCGATGCCCATGAGAAGCACGAGAAGGCCGACTTTTCGGGAAATGGAAAGATCCGAGATTTTCATGGACAACGTCCCTTGAGGCCGAGCGGCGCTGTCCTGGCGCAGTCAATCCCATACAACCCGGCATCATACCGGGTCCATGAGACTGGTTTTCTGGCACAAAGGTTTCGATTTTGTTGCCTTCCCGCACCGCGATCCGGATTTCATCCCTTGCGGAAGACGTAGTCGGTCTCCTGTCGCACCGTTTCACCGGGCCTGAGGACGGCATTCGGGAAATGGCCGTGGTTGACGGCGTCCGGCCAGACCTGCGTTTCGAGGCAGAAACCCGCGAAAGCACCGTAGCGGCGCCCCTCCAGGCCCGGGACGGCCGGAGCGACCTTGGCGCCGGTATAGAGCTGCACGCCCGGCTCGCTCGTGCGCACCTCCAGCGAGACACCGGAAAGCGGGCTGCGGACCTCGGCGACCGGCCGCTTCGCCTGGCGCCGCGGCGAGAGGCAGAAATTGTGGTCGAAGGCGACACCGCCCTCCTCCGTCTGACGGCGCAACGGCGTCCACTCCCGAAGGTCGAAAGGCGTGCCGGCGACGGCACGAACCTCGCCGGTCGGGATCAGCCTTTCGTCGACGGGCAGGTAGTGCTCCGCCGCGACGCGAATGTCATGGTCGAGCGCGTCAGCGCCGCCGTCGAGGATGAAATAGCTGTGCTGGCAAAGGTTGACAGGGGTCGGCGCATCCGTCGTCGCCTCATAGACGACGGAAAGCACCCCGTCACCGGAAAGGCTGTATGTACAGGTGACGGCGCAATTGCCGGGATAGCCGGCCCGGCCATCGGGATCGGTCAGCGTCAGGGTGACGCTATCCGGGCCCTGCGCGACGATCCGCCAGTTCTGCCGGCCGATGCCGTCGCTGCCGCCATGCAGGTGGGTGACGCCGCGCTCGTTGCACTCGAGCTGGAAATCCGCCCCGTCGATCGTGAAGCGCCCGTCCTTGATGCGGTTGGCGCAGCGCCCGGGCGTCGCGCCGAAATAGGGCGAGTGGCCGAGATAGCCGGCGAAGTCCTCGAAGCCGAGCACCAGCGGCGCGTCGTGCCCGTCGAGCCTGAGGTCCTGGATGACCGCGCCCCAGGTGAGGACATGCGCCGTCAGCCCGCCGCCGGCAAGGCGGATGCGCTCGACCGTTTCGCCATTCTCCAGCCGCCCGAAGATTTCATTTCCGCTGTCCACGCTAGCCTCTCCTTCACTGCCCGCCCGGTCCCGCGCGGCAACCTGCTGCAATTCCGCTCCATCCGCAACCGAAAAGTCATACTTTTCGGCCGTCCTGCTCAGAAGGATTTCTGGTAGACGATAAAGGGCGTCTTGTCGGCGATGCGGTCATAGAGCCGGCGTGCCGTCGCGTTGAATTCCTGCGTCATCCAGTAGACCTCGGGCGAGCCCGCCTCCTTCGCCTTGGCATAGACGCCCTCGATCAGCGCCCGGCCGATGCCGGAGCCGCGCACGTCGGGATCGGCAAAGAGATCCTGCAAATAGCAGACATTGCCGATCGTCCAGCAGGAACGGTGGAACAGGTAATGCGCAAGGCCCACGGGCTTGCCGTCGAGCGTGGCGAGGAGGCCGCGATACTCGCCCTCCGCCGCCCCACCCGTCAGCCGGGCGAAGGTGCTGGCATAGATCTCTTCCGGCAGCACCGTCTCGTAGAAGGCGAGATAGGCTTTCCACAGGCGCCGCCACTCGCCTTCATCATCTTCATGCAACGGGCGAATGACGACACGGCTCATGGGTCAGGCTCCTGTTCCGATCTTTTCCAGGTCATAGGACGTGGTCTGGTAGATTTCGTTGATCCAGTTGCCGAAGAGCAGGTGCGCATGGCCGCGCCAGCGGTTCTGCGGCGGCAATGACGGATCGTTGTGCGGAAAATAGTTCTTCGGCAGCTTGATCGGCACGCCGGCCGAGACGTCGCGGAAATACTCGTCGGCAAGCGAGGTGGAATCGTATTCAACATGGTTGAAGATGTAGAGGCGATTGCCGGCCTGCTCGCGCACGAGGCAGACGCCCGTCTCGTCGGAATCGAGCAGGATATCGAGTTCCGGCACGGCCCGGATGTCCTCGATGCGGATCTCCGTCCAGCGCGAGACCGGCACCTCGAAATTGTCGGAGAAGCCGTTGAGGTAGACCGACGAAGGCTTGCGGTTGTGATGGCGGTAGACGCCGAAGGCCTTTTCCTCCAGCATGTGCTTCGGCACGCCGTGGAAATGGTAGATCGCCGCCATGGCGCCCCAGCAGACGTTCAGCGTCGAATGGACGTTCGTCTCGGTCCAGTCGAGAATCTGCTTCATCTCGTCCCAATAGGTGACGTCCTCGTAGTCGAGCGTCTCGACGGGCGCGCCGGTGACGATGAAGCCGTCGAACTTGCGGTGCCGCACCTCCTCCCACGTATCGTAGAAGGCGAGCAGGTGCTCTTCCGAGGTGTTCTTCGCCCGGTGGCCGCCGACGCGCACCAGCGACAGCTCGACCTGCAGCGGCGAGGCGCCGACGAGGCGGGCCATCTGCACTTCCGTCTTGATCTTGTTCGGCATGAGGTTGAGCAGCCCGATCTGCAACGGGCGGATATCCTGCCGGATCGCCACCGTCTCGGTCATCACCCGCACACCCTCCTGAACGAGGGTTTCGAAGGCGGGAAGCGTATCGGGAATCTTGATGGGCATGTCACACTCGATCGAAAAACAAAACCGGCCGCAACAGTGTCGCAACCGGTCCACGGAAGGTTTTTCCTCGCGCGGCCCTTTAGCGACTTGTTTAACGTGGCTGCAAGCCGGCCGGCCAAATCACCACGAGCCATGTAGATAGCGCTCCTTGCGCCCCGAATCAATCCATGGCCGGAAACGGGCAAGGCCCGGATGCGGCGGCATCCGGGCCTTGCTTCCCTGGTAAGGGCGGGCCGCTCAGTAGTAGCTGTAGTGGCGCTTCTTGTAGTAGACCTTGCCGCCCCAGTCGCCGCCCCAGCGGTGGCCGTAGTAGCCGCCGTAATGGCGCTTGACGCGGTAGTGCTTCCTGTAGCCGTGGTGGCCGTGGCCGTAGCTCTTCCAGCCGTAGCTCTTGTGGCCGTAGCCGTAGTAGCCGGCCTGCGACGGGGCGGCGAAGGAAACGGCGGCGACGACGGCGACGACGGCCGAAATGATGAACTTGCGCATGGGACTCTCCTGATCTCTTTCGGGTTACAGGATGAGCTCCTCTCATCCAGTGATCAGACTGTCCCACATCGCCTGGCGCGGCGCTGTTTCAGATGGAACAGGGGGCTCAGCCCTCCAGTTCCTCGCGCAGCATCTCCAGTTCCAGCCACTCCTCTTCCATCCTGGTAAGGGAGGCGCGCAGCTTCTCCATCTCCGCCGCCAGCCTGTTGAAGGTGGCGGGATCCTTGGTGAAAAGGGCGGGATCGGCCATCTTCGCCTCGCGGGCGGCGATCTCCTTTTCGGCCTTCTCCATTTCCTTCGGCAGGTTCTCGAGGGCGAATTTCTGCTTGTAGGAGAGCTTCGACTTACCCTTGCTTTCGGCGGCGGGCGGCGCCTCGGCAGCCTTCGCCTTTTCCGCCTTCTCCGCCTTGCGCTTCTCCTCGATCGCACCGCGGCGCTGCGCCATCATGTCGGAATAGCCACCGGCATATTCGATCCAGCGCCCGTCGGGGCTTTCCGGGTCGGCCGGCGCGATGGTCGAGGTGACGGTGCGGTCGAGGAAGTCGCGGTCGTGGCTGACGAGCAGCACCGTCCCGGCAAAGCCTGCGACGATCTCCTGCAGCAGGTCGAGCGTCTCGATGTCGAGGTCGTTGGTCGGCTCGTCGAGGATGAGCAGATTGGTCGGCCGCGACAGGATGCGCGCCAGCATCAGCCGCGCGCGCTCGCCGCCGGAAAGGTTGCGGATCGGCGTGCGAGCCTGCTCGGGCTGGAACAGGAATTCCTTCATATAGCCGGTGACGTGCCGCTGCTCACCGTTGACGAGCAGCGTCTCGCCGCGCCCGTCGGTCAGGTAATGGGCGAGCGTGTCATCGAGGTTCAGGTCCTCGCGGCGCTGGTCGAGCGTGGCGATCTCCAGGTTCGTGCCGAGCTTCACCGTGCCGCTATCGGGCGCCAGTTGCCCGGTCAGCATCTTGAGCAGCGTCGTCTTGCCGGCGCCGTTCGGGCCGACGAGGCCGATGCAGTCGCCGCGGTGGACGCGGATCGAGAACGGCGCGACGATGCTGCGCTCACCATAGGCCTTGGCGATCTTCTCCGCCTCGATGACCAGTTTTCCCGATTCCTGCGCATCCGAGGCGCTGGCCTGCACGCTGCCCTGCGGACCCTTGTGGCCGCGATAGCGGGCGCGCAGGTCGTGCAGCGCGCCGAGACGGCGCATGTTGCGCTTGCGGCGGGCGGTGACGCCGTAGCGCAGCCAGTGCTCCTCGCGCTCGATCGCCTTGCCGAGCTTGTGCTGCTCCAGTTCCTCGGCCTCCAGCACCTCGTCGCGCCAGGCTTCGAAATGGCCGAAGCCGCGGTTGAGCCGTCGCGACTGGCCGCGGTCGAGCCAGACGGTGGCGTTGGACACCTTTTCGAGGAAACGGCGGTCGTGCGAGATGACGACGAGGGCCGAGCGGGTCGCTTGCAACTCGCCTTCGAGCCATTCGATGGTCGGCAGGTCGAGATGGTTCGTCGGCTCGTCGAGCAGCAGGATATCCGGCTCCGGCGCCATCACCCGGGCAAGCGCCGCGCGGCGCGCTTCGCCGCCGGAAAGCGACTTCGGGTCCTCGCTGCCGGTAAGCCCGAGATGTTCGAGCAGGTAGGTGACACGGTAGGGATCGTCGCTTGGCCCGAGGCCCGCCTCCGCATAGGCGGCCACCGTGTCGTAGCCGTCGAAATCCGGCGCCTGGTGCAGGTAGCGGATCGTCGCGGACGGATGGCGGAAGACCTCGCCGGACTGCGCCTCGGCAAGGCCGGCGGCGATCTTCATCAGCGTCGACTTGCCCGAGCCGTTGCGGCCGACGAGCGAGATGCGGTCGCCCGGCTCCACCTGCAGGCTCGCGCCGGCAAGCAGCGGTGTGCCGCCGAAGCTGAGGAAGATATCATCGAGTTTGAGAATGGGCGGTGCCAAGGGTCAGGCTCCTGAAAGGTCGTAGGGCCGGGCGACGAGAATGGCGCGGCCGGCGGCGAGCGAAAGACGGATCGGGCCTTCCGCCACGTTGGAAATGGTGCGCGACGAGCCGAAGGGCAGCGAAAAGTCCTTCAGCGGATAGCGCGCATTGTCGATGGTGAGGCCCGAAAGCGGCGCAAGGCCGAGGATGGAGAAGAGGCTGCCCTTCGGCAGGTCGATCTCGCGGCGGCCCGGCAGCAGCGGCCAGGCCTCCTCTTCGCCGGAGGTAAGCTTGACGGCAAAACCCTGCTCTTCCAGCGAGACGGCATGGAGGAGATGCATCAGCGCATGGTCGCTGCGCTCCCCGCCGAGCGCGCCGGCAAGCACGACGGCGCGCGCGCCCTGCTCCGTCGCGACGGAGACGGCGAGCGCCCCGTCGGTCTCGTTCTTGGCGGCGGGATAGGGTTGGCGCTCGACCTGCGGCCAGGCCGCGATGAGGTCGGGCGGGGTCGAATCGAAATCGCCGACCCAGAGTTCCGGCAGGGCGCCGAGGCTTTCCGCATGCCGCATGCCGCCATCTGCCGCGATGACGCGCGCGCCGGCCACGTCCGCGCGAAGGCGCGGCGTCACCGTGAGCGCGCCCCCGAGAAGGACGACGAATTTCGGGTCTGTCGATACCGGCATGGTCATGGCTGATGCCCTTAGCGCATGTTCTCCCGAAAGGGAAAGATTTTGCGGCCGAAGGCAGGGAACGACCGGCAGGAACGCAAAAAGCGCGGGCAGAGCCCGCGCTTTGTCTCGGTGAAGGATCGCAGCCGTCCGTGTCAGGCGGCCTTGCTCACCGCAGCCCCCTTCGGCGAGAAGAGCAGCCGGTCGGAACCGGCGGTCACCTTGACGGTCGCGCCGTCGGGGATTTCGCCGGCAAGGATCTTCTCGGCCAGCGGATCCTGAAGGTGCTTCTGGATCGCCCGCTTCAGGGGCCGGGCGCCATAGACCGGATCGTAGCCCTTCTCGGCCAGCCAGTGCACGGCCTCCTCGTCGAGGTCGAGGACGATCTTGCGATCGACCAGCAGCTTGCGCAGCCGCGCCAGCTGGATATCAACGATCGCGTCCATTTCCGACCGCCGGAGGCGGTGGAACAGGATGATCTCGTCCACCCGGTTCAGGAACTCCGGCCGGAACGCCGTCTTCACGACGTCCATGACCTGATCGCGAACCGTGTCGCTGTCCTCGTTCTCGCCGAGCGCAGTCAGGTACTCCGCGCCGAGGTTCGAGGTCATGATGATCATCGTGTTGCGGAAGTCCACGGTGCGGCCCTGGCCATCGG
>CAMLOC010000136.1 GCA_946481465.1 uncultured Shinella sp.
ATAGTGGTCGATGCGGAAGATCTGCTCTTCGCGGAAGACCTTGCCGATCGTGTTGTTGAGCGCGTCGGCGGAGGCAAGGTCCCGGCCGATGGGCTTTTCCACGACGATGCGGGTCTGCTTGGTGATCAGCTTGTGGTCGCGGATCTTCTCCGAGATGTCGCCGAAGATGGCGGGCGCGACGGCGAGGTAAAAGGCGCGCACGCGCTCCTTGCCCTCGTCCAGAAGCTCCTTGAGCTTGTCCCAGCCCTGGTCGGACTTGGCGTCGACGGCGACGTAGAACAGCCGGTCGCAGAAAGTCTTGACCTCGGCCTCGTCGAATTCCGCGGGCTTCAGGTGCTCCTTCAGCGCATCGACGGCGAACTTGCGGTATTCCGCATCCGTATAGGCGGTGCGCGACGCGCCGATGATGCGCGTCGGGTCGGAAAGCTGGCCGGCGAGCTGCCGGTGGTAAAGGGCCGGAAGGAGCTTGCGTTCCGCAAGGTCGCCGGTTCCGCCGAAGACGACATAGTCGAAGGGCTCAACGGGAATGATCTGGCTGCTCATCGGATATCTCGATCTCGTTCTGTTGCCGGGTGTTATAATCTAATCGATTTAAAAACACCAGCGTGCAACGCAACAAAATCGGTGCTTTCGACTCGATCAGAGCTTGTCGCGTAGCGCGTACCACGTCATGGCGAGGAACAGAAGCGGCGAGCGGAACCGGGCACCACCGGGGAAGGCCGGTATCTTCAGGGCCTTCATCAGGTCGAGTTCCCCGCCGCCGCCGGTCACCTCCTCGGCATAGAGCTTGCCGCAATAGTTCGACAGCATCACGCCGTGGCCGGAATAGCCGCCGATCGAGGTGATGCCGGGCATGACCTCGCGCACATAGGGCTTGCGCGGCATGGTGATGCCGACGGAGCCGCCCCAGGCATGGGTCAGCTCGATGCCCTTCAGTTCCGGATAGACCTCCTCGATCTGCCGGCGGATGGGCGGCGTCATATCGTCGAGGTTTTCCGAATAGGCCTCCCGCCCGCCGAAAAGCAGGCGGCCGTCGCGGGTCTTGCGGAAATAGCGCACGACGAAGCGTGTGTCGGCGATCGCCTCGCCGCCGGGAATGATCGACGGGAACCTGTCGAGCGGCACGGTCGCCCCGATGAAGGAGCGGATGGGCATGACATGCGCGGCCGTCTTGGGCTCCAGATCGCCGATATAGGCGTTGCAGCAGATCAGCGCCTTGTCGGCGCGGATCGTGCCCCGCGCGGTGGTGATGACCGCCTTGCCGCCCGCCCGTTCGATCTTCAGGGCGGGGGTCTTCTCGTGCAGGCTGGCGCCGGCGGCCCCGGCCGCCCGGGCGATGCCGACGAGGAGCTTCATCGGGTGGATATGGCCGGTGCCGGTATCGCGCAGACCGAAGAAGAAGCGCTTCGAACCGACGCGCTCCTCGGTCTCCGCCCGGTCCATGTAGTTCATGTGCGTGTAGCCGAAGCGCGTCGCCGCGATCTCGACGTGGTCGCGGAATTCCTTCTCGTAGCTCGCCTTGTGGCTGACATTGAGCTGGCCCGGCACATAGTCGATATCGAGGTTCTGGCTTGCGGCGAAATCGTGGATATGGCGCTTGGCGTTCTCCGCAAGGTCGAACAGCGCCTTGGCGCGCTCGAAGCCGAGCTCGGCCTCCAGCGTTTCGGCCTCGGCGCGCTGGCCGGTGCCGAGCTGGCCGCCGTTGCGGCCCGATGCGCCGTCGCCGAAGCGGTGCGCCTCGATCAGGACGACATTGACGCCCTTCTTCGCAAGGTTGTAGGCGGCCTGCAGGCCGGTGAAGCCGCCGCCGACAATGGCGACGTCGGTGTCGACGGAACCGTCGAGCGGGGCATATTCGGGGCGTTCGCCGACACTGGCCTCATACCAGGAGATGCCGGGGGAAATCGGGCTTTGCCAGGGCATTGGACACGCTCATGTTCAAGAGGGTGCGGCGGCGCGCCGGGGCGCCGGCCGCTCTCGGGCTCTGATCTTTCGGGCGGCCCGGACCGCCGGGGCCGCTCAGACGTTGAGCAGCAGGAACTCGCGTTCCCAGGGGCTGATCACCTGCATGAAGGTCTCGAACTCGCCGCGCTTGACGCCGGCATAAAGGCCGATGAACTCCGCGCTCAGGACGTCGGCCAGCGCCGGGTCGGATTCGAGCAGCGACACGGCTTCGAGAAGCCCGCGCGGCAGGTCGATCGACCCTTCGTTGGCGGTGTCCTCGGTCGGCGCCGTCGGTTCCAGCTTGTTCATGATGCCGAGCAGGCCGCAGCCGAGCGAGGCCGCCAGCGCCAGATACGGATTGGCGTCCGATCCCGGCAGGCGGTTCTCGATGCGCCGCGCGGCCGCGTCCGACACCGGCACGCGGAAGGCCGTCGTGCGGTTGTCGTAGCCCCAGGCATTGTTGACCGGCGCCGACATGTCCGGCGTCAGGCGCCGGTAGGAGTTCACATAGGGCGCCATCATGACGAGCGTCTTCGGCACATAGGCCTGCATGCCGCCGATGAAGTGGAAGAACTCCTTCGAGGCCGAGCCGTCGGCGTTGGAGAAGACGTTCTTGCCGGTCTCGATCTCCACCACCGACTGGTGGATGTGCATGGCGGACCCCGCCTGGCCCTGCATGGGCTTGGCCATGAAGGTGGCGTAGATGCCGTGCTTCAGCGCCGCCTCGCGGATCGTGCGCTTGAACAGGAACACCTGGTCGGCAAGCTCGATCGGATCGCCGTGGCGCAGGTTGATCTCAAGCTGCGCCGGACCTTCCTCATGGATCAGCGTATCGATCTCAAGGCCCTGTTTTTCGGAGAAATGGTAGATGTCGTCGATCAGCTCGTCGAACTCGTTGATGCCGGCGATGGAATAGCCCTGGCCGCCTTGGATGGCGCGGCCGGACCGGCCCTTCGGCGGATGCAGCGGATAGTCCGGATCGTCGTTGACGGCGACGAGGTAGAACTCGATCTCGGGCGCCACGACCGGCTTCCAGCCGCGGTCGCGATACATCTGCACGACGTTCTTCAGGACGTTGCGCGGCGTATAGCGCACGCTCTCGCCGGTCGAGCCGACGATATCGCAGATGACCTGCGCGGTCGGGTCGGTCTCCCACGGCACGACGGACAGCGTCGAAAGGTCGGGCAGCAGCTTCAGGTCGCTGTCGCGCGGCTCATAGCGGAAATTGCCTGTCTCCTCGGGATAATCGCCGGAAATCGTGTGGCGATAGAGGGCGGAGGGCAATGCGAGCGACGTGTTGGAGGTGAACTTCGACGACGGCATCATCTTGCCGCGCGGCACCCCTGCAAGGTCGGGCGTGATGCATTCGATGTCCTCGATGCCGCGGGCGCGAAGCCAGTCTGCGGCGTCCTTCCAGGTCTTTACCCCGCGCGGCACGCTGATGGCGGGAGGGATTTTGGCAGAGCGTGCGGCTTTTTCGATGGTAGGGGTAACGACTTTCTTTTTGGACGGCATGAGACACCGGGTTTGGTTGATGATGACGCCATCATAGACGGAGTTTATTGCTTGGCTAGCTCCCCCCGGGGGGTAGAAAACGCGAATTCTTCAAGAATATCCGTTTTGCCGCCCCGATTGACTTTCGGCCGCGATGGCGGAAAGGAGGGGCAAACAAGGATATCAGACGTGGCAGAACGGCGGGACGTCGTCATCATCGGGGCAGGCGCGGCGGGCATGATGTGCGCCATCGAGGCGGGCCGGCGCGGACGCCGCGTGCTCGTCCTCGACCATGCCCGCGCGCCGGGCGAGAAGATCCGCATCTCCGGCGGCGGGCGCTGCAATTTCACCAATATCCATGCCGGGCCGAAGAACTTCCTCTCGGCCAACCCGCATTTCTGCAAGTCGGCGCTTGCCCGCTACACGCCGCGCGATTTCCTCGATCTCGTCGAGCGCCACCGCATCCCCTGGCACGAGAAGACGCTGGGCCAGCTCTTCTGCGACAATTCGGCGAAGGACATCATCGCCATGCTGCTTGCCGAGATGAAGGTGGCGGGCGCGGAGCTGAGGTTGTCGGCGCCGATCGGCGCCGTCGAACACGACGGCCAGTGCTACCGCGTGGCAACGGACGCCGGAACTGTCGAGGCGTCCTCGCTGGTTATCGCCACGGGCGGCAAGTCGATCCCCAAGATGGGGGCGACCGGTTTCGCCTATCGCATCGCAGAACAATTCGGCCTTCCCGTCACCGAAACCCGCGCCGGCCTCGTGCCCCTGACGCTCGATCCGGCGACACTCGCCGCCCATGAGGGCCTGCCGGGCGTGGCGGTGGATGTCGTCGCCCGCCATGGCAGGACGGAGTTCCGCGAGGCGGCGCTCTTCACCCATCGCGGCCTCAGCGGCCCGGCCATCCTGCAGATCTCCTCCTACTGGCGGGAAGGGGAAGAGATTGCGCTCACCCTCTGCCCCGACGTCGATTTTGCCGTCGCCATCGCAGCGGCGCGGCGGGAGAACGGCCGGCAGGCGGTGCAGACCGTGCTTGCCGAGCACATGCCGAAGAAACTCGCTCAGCTTCTCGTCACCGAACTTGGCATCGACGGGCCGCTCGCCGAGCAGCCGGGCCGCCGCATCGAGGCGCTTGTCCAGCGCCTTAGGGACTGGCGCCTGCGTCCGCCGGGCTCCGAAGGTTACCGGACCGCGGAGGTCACGCTTGGCGGCGTCGACACGGCCGCGCTCGATTCCCGCAGCATGGCGGCCAAGGTGGTCCCGGGCCTCTATTTCATCGGCGAGGCGGTGGACGTGACGGGCTGGCTCGGCGGCTACAATTTCCAATGGGCCTGGGCGTCGGGCCACGCCGCAGGCGGCCACGCCTGATTTGGCGAGGTGCTCTTTACCGTCTTTTAAGACCTCGGGGCGGATGCTCCCGCGATGTCGGCGTTTCCGGCCTCCCGGACAGGAGGCGGAGGCAACATGATGTGGGCCGGCTGGCCGGATCATCCGGGTGTCTGTATCCGCGTATCGGAGTATCGCCGCATGCCTGCAAGACGCCGTCCCGCCCGTGCCATCGCGATTGCCGCCACTGCCGAGGAGGGCCGCCGGCGCCTCGTCGCGATAAGCATCCACTGCACGCTCGCCGCCAGCCTCATCCTCGCTCTCGCCCTTGCCGCGTTCTGACAGGCAACTGTCATAAATCGGTTTAGACGGTGATGGAATTTTAAAGATTGCCCCCGATCATCCGCCCCATAGGGTTCCGGATGCCGCGTCCCCATGATGGATGTCGACACGGCTGGCAATGATTGCTCCCCCGGATACGCGGCATTGCGGCCGCATGAAGTCGGCAATCCGGCGTCCGAATCCTGGGGAGGCCCGAAAATGGGGCAGGGGGGAGTACGCCGACAACGGATATTCCGCCATGTTCATTGACAAGGTTCTCGCGCGCTTCAAGATCCAGACGAAGGTCCTGGTCTTCATTCTGCCCTTCGTGCTCAGCATTTGCGCCGTGGGCTTCACCGGGCTCTATGCCTCCGGCCTGCTGCAGGGCCGCATGGAGATTTCCAACAGCGTTCTCCAGTCGCTGAGCGGCTTCAAGGACGTCTATGCCGGCATGAACCGGTTCCTGCAGAACACCAGCGAGGAGAACCGTGACGCCGTGCACCAGCGCCTGACCGCGCAGGATGCGGTTCTCCAGGCGACGATCGATGGCCTTGCGCCCGATGCCGACAAGTCCAAGCTGGTGGATGCGCAGGCCCAGACCAAGGATATCGAGGCCCGCATGGACGGTCTCTGGTCGCTCTATGTCAACGAGAACGGCCTGCACGATGCGATGACCAAGAACCTCAACTATCTCTCCAGCGAGCAGGTGAAGATCCTCGACGAGGCGACGAAGCTCCAGCGCACCGTCCGCCAGAACGAGAATGCCGCAAAGAGCATGCTGCGCGAGGCCCCGCCCCTGACCACCGCCAGCAAGTTCTTCGGCGATTTGCTGTCCCAGTTCAGCCGCGGCGCCACGCCCGAGGATCAGTTGAAGCTCGCCAAGGAGCGCTTCCCGCTCATCTCGAAGACCGAGCGGTCGATCGCGACGATCCTGCCGAAGAACCAGAAGGTGGTCTCCGTCACCATCCGCAACACGATCGACGAATTGAGCGGTCTCCTCTCCTCGACGGATCCGGCGAGCGTTACGGTGCCGGAAATCGCGCGCCGGGTGAACCGCTTCCGCCAGGTCACCATCCAGCTCCAGGGCGCCGCATCGGAAAAGATGCGCGAGGCGACCCGCATCTTCAGCGAACTCGACGAGCCGATCATCAAGTCCGAGGCGGTGCTGTCGGCGACGCGCAAGCTGGTGGCCTCCATCGACGATATCGAAGTCGCTGCCGCCCGCTTCCTCGGCCAGACGTCCGAGCAGAACCGCGTCAAGCTGCTCGGCAACCTGTCCATCCTGCGTATCGACATGAAGGCGCTGGTCGGCAGCGCGAGCGGCCTTGCCTTCTTCGATGCGGTCGACGGCGCGCTCCAGCCGGTGCTCGACCGGATCGATGCGGACAGCGCCGCGCTGGTGAAGATCAGCACCGAGCGCACCGCCGATTTCGAGGCCGCCGGCCAGTCCATCGATACGATCTGGAACCTCCTCAGCCAGTTCGCCGAAGAGCAGAAGACCAGCGCCGGCGCTGAGCGTGAAAGGGCCAACCAGGTCTCGATCCTCGCGACCGTCGCGGGCGCGGCCATCGCCGTCCTTGCCGGCATCGCGCTGGTGCTGACGCTGAAGGGGCCGATCGGCCAGATCACCGGCGCCATGCGTCGCCTTGCGGACGGCTTCCTCGATACGGGCATTTCCGGCGAGGGCCGCGCCGACGAAATCGGCGACATGGCCCGCGCGCTCGGCGTCTTCAAGGAGAACGCCCTGTCGAAGATCCGCGTGGAGGCCGAAAGCGAAGAGCAGCGCAACGCCGCGGAAGCCGAGCGCGCCCGCAACGATGCCGAAAAGCAGGCCTTCGACCGCGAGATCGACTTCGCCGTCAACGCGCTGGCCGCCGGCCTCGAGCGCCTGGCGCAGGGCGACCTGTCGCGCCAGATCGACACGCCCTTCTCCGGCCGCCTGGAACAGCTTCGCCAGGACTTCAACGTCTCGCTGACGCGCCTGCAGGACACGCTCGGCCAGATCCGCAACAATGCGCTGTCGATCCAGCGCAGCGGCGCGGACATGCTGCAATCGGGCGATGCGCTGGCCAAGCGCACCGAATCGCAGGCCTCCTCTCTGGAGGAGACGGCCGCCGCCGTGGAAGAGATCACCGCCACCGTGCGCTCCTCTGCCGAGCGGGCGCATGAGGCCAACATCGTCGTCGGCACGACCAAGCGCAGCGCCGACGATTCCGCCGCCGTCGTCAGCAATGCGATCGCCGCCATGGGCCGCATCGAGGGCGCCTCGCGCCAGATCGAGCAGATCATCGAGGTGATCGACGACATCGCCTTCCAGACCAACCTTCTCGCCCTCAACGCCGGCATCGAGGCCGCCCGTGCGGGCGAAGCCGGCAAGGGCTTCGCGGTCGTCGCCCAGGAGGTGCGCGAGCTTGCCCAGCGTTCGGCGAGCGCCGCCCGCGAGATCAAGGGGCTCATCGAGAAGTCGACGAGCGAGGTCAGCGCCGGCTCGCACCTGGTGCAGGAGACGGGCGCCGTGCTCGCCTCGATCAGCCAGCAGATCGTCACCGTCAGCCAGCATGTGGACATGATGGCGACGGCGAGCCGCGACCAGGCGGCAGCGCTTCAGGAGGTCAACGGCTCCGTCAACCAGATGGACCAGATGACCCAGCAGAACGCCTCCATGGTGGACCTCACCACCGCCGCCAGCCGCAAGCTCGCCGGCGACGCCGACACGCTGATGATGCTGGTCGAACAGTTCCGCCTGGAGGCTGACGAACAGTCGATGCACCGCGCGGCCTGAGAGACGGCTCCGAATC
>CAMLOC010000137.1 GCA_946481465.1 uncultured Shinella sp.
ATAGTGCGCGGCAGCCTTGTCGGCAAACGGCAGCACCTCCAGGCGCGCCACGAAATGTTCGATCGCCGTCAGGTTTTCCGCGCGGCGGGCCGATTTCTCAGCGCCGTAGTGCAACTCCCCGAGCGTGATGCTCGATATGCAAAGCTGCTCGGCCAGCGCATTGAATTTCTCGCGCACGGCCGGCGGATAGGTCTTCATCACGTAGATGCAGATATTGGTATCGAGCATGTAGGTCAGCATCAGAAGGACTCGCGCTCCTCCGGTGCCGGCTGCTCCCGCTCGCTCATGAAATCGTCGCTGGCGCGGGGGCCGTTCAGGAACAGATCGTCCCAGCGCTGCCCCTGCGGAACGATGATGCGGCTGCGGCCGATCCGGAGGATATCGACCTGGTGCACGCCCTCCGGAAAGGCGACGGCCTTCGGAAGGCGGACGGCCTGGCTGCGATTGCTGGTGAAAACGGTCGAACTGGCCATGCTCCGCTCCCGATGTGATATCCCGATGGGATATACATAATACCACAGAGCCGAGCGTGCAAGAATCCGGCTAGGCCCGCACCTTCATCGGCCAGCGCTCGGCGCGCGTCGCCGTCACGCGCACGGCATCGCCGAGGCGGATTTCGCCCTCGCCGCGCGGCACGGCGTTCCAGCCGAAGAGCACGCCGGGCACGCGGCGGTCGGCGGACATGCGCTTTTCGGCGAGGCCCTGGATGGGGTTGCCGCCGATGCGCTCGCCGGTCATCTGGTCCTGCGTGGTCATGATGCAGCGGGCGCAGGGTTTTACGAAATCGAAGACGATGCCGCCCACCTCGATCGTCTGCCAGAAATCCTCCGCCCAGGGTTCGTCGCAGGAGACGAGGATATTGGTGCGGAAGCGGTCCATGCCCACGGGTTCCTGGCCCTTGGCGACCAGCGTGCGGTTGAGGTCGGCGAGCGAACCGGTGGTCGTGACGAGGATGGGGAAACCATCGGCGAAACCGACGGGCGCCGGGCTGCCGGCCCATTCCTCGCCCTCCAGCCGCGCGGCGGCGGCATCCATGTGCACCAGCTTGACCGGGCGCGCCAGCCAGTCCGACAGGACGTCGTTGACGGCCTCGTCGGCGACCGCGGCGTTGACCGGGCTGTCCCAGATCGTCACGTCGAGGCGGTCCTCGGGATCGAAGCTGGCGAAAAGCTGGCGGCCCTCCATTTCGAGGTGCAGGCTGTCGCCCACCGCCGTCGCCTCGACCCGGGCCAGCGCCTGGAGTTCGCGCTGGGTGATGAAGCGGCCGTCCGGCTCGACGATCATGAAGCGCCGGTCGCCGGCAAGGCCGTCGAGGCGCACCGCCGCGCTTTCGACGGGAATGGCCCGGCCGCTCTTCAGCGGGTGGATATTGAGACCCTCGACCTTCATGGGGGCGACCTTTCCTTAAAACGTTGATTCAACGGCCTGCCGGAGAGATTCAATGCAGCGGCACAAAGCCATGTTTTTCTTCAGATTTCATCCAGAAGCATGGCGCGGATCGCCCTCAGGCGCTCCGTCCGCTCCCCGGCCATGCGCGCGCCCGCCGCCGTCTGGAACCCGTCCGCCAGCTTGAACAGCTTGACCTCGAAATGATCGATGGCGAAGGCCTTGTCATCGAGCGGGCGGCTTTCGCCGAGCGGATCCAGCGGATCGTAGAGGCCGCTGCCCATGCGGCCGGCGATGTAGAAGCAGCGCGCCGCGCCGATCATGCCGATCGCGTCGAGCCGGTCGGCATCCTGCAGGATCTTCGCCTCCAGCGTCTGCGGGGCGAGATTTGCGGAAAAGCTGTGCGTGAGAATGGCATGGGCGACGGCGGCCACGTCCGCCTCGCTCCAGCCCTCGGCGGCAAGCAGGCCGGCGGCCTTCTCGGCGGCCAGGCGCGAGGCTTCGGCGCGCAGCGGCGAGTTCTTCTCCACCGCCACGCAATCGTGCAGCAGCACGGCGGCCGCCAGCAGCCGCAGGTCGCCGCCCTCTTCCGCCTGAATGCGGCGCGCGCTCTTCCACACGCGAATGAGATGGGCGGCGTCGTGCGAGCCGTCATCGGCGGAGAAGGCCTGCGGCAGCAGGCGCTCGGCAAGGCCCCCGAGGGGCGAGAAGGCGGCGGCGAGACAGGCGAAGGTCATGGACGATCCATCATTGATCGCCCTGACTAGCCTGTCACGCCTTTGCGTTCAATTCCGCCTTTTCGTCGGCCCCGGATTTTCCCGAGAGGATCTTCTGGTAGAACAGGCCGATGCCGATCAGCACCGCGCCGAGCCCGATGAAGGAGAGCGCCCGGAGGATGCCTTCGAGATTGGCCATGTCGATCAGGAAAACCTTGACCACCGCGATCAGCACGAGGCCGGCGGAGGCAAGGCGGATGCTCCTGGAATCGACCTTCGAGCCGACCGCCAGCAGCAGCACGCCGAGCAGCAGCCAGACGACGGAATAGGTGTAGGTCTCCGGCTGGAGGAAGCCCTTCCAGTCGGCGATGCCCTCGCCATGCCAGTAGCGGCGCACGCTGAGCGTGACCCAGGCGAAGGCGAGCGCCACGCCGGTCAGCGCCAGCATGATCACATAGGGCATGGGCCGCCGGCCGCGCGCATAGAAGGCAAGGCCGCCATAGGCGATGCCCGGCAGCAGGTAGCCGACGAGGAGAAGGTCGACAAACGGCCATTTGCCGAGCAGTTCCCCGGTGAAATAGGGGTTGAGGCCGATGAAATGGGCGCTGAGGATCGACAGGACCGAAAGCCCGCCGACCGCCATGGAGCCATAGCGGAAGACCGGGCTCGGCGATTTCAGGTCGAGCGACATCAGGATCGCCGAAGCGCCGATGACCAGGAGCGTATAGATCGACTGCTCGCCGAGCGTCGGCACGGAACTGTCGAGCACGCCGCCGTTCATGCCGTGCCGCACGAGGATCGCCGCCGTCAAAAGCAGGAAAAGGCCGGCGAGCGCCTGCAGGAGATTGCGGATGCGCTCCCCCGGCCAGCGGCGCAGTTCGAAGGCCGAGAGCGCAAGCAGCGCGGCCGGAATGCCGTAGCCGGCGAGCAACTGGTTGAAGACCGGCGTCTTCGACAGGTTCGCCGCGCCGACGATGGTCGGCTCCCAGCCGATACGGCCGGCGACGATCGCGCCC
The DNA here is from genome assembly GCA_946481465.1 of uncultured Shinella sp. The sequence continues at coordinate 3,119 of CAMLOC010000137.1, forward strand.
GCTCCGGCCATCAGCCAGGGCAGGACCGGCCAGCGGCGAAGGCGCGTTGCAAAGACGGCGGCCGCGCCGAGGACCGCGATGCCGAGCGTCGTGGCAAGGCCGTCCGTCATGGCATGCAGCGCCAGCACGAGGAAGGCGAAGCCGCCGGAGACGAGCGCCCATTGCGGAACGAAGAGGCCGCCCTCCTCCGCCCGGCCGCGCGAAAAGACCTCGGCCGCAGCGAAGAAGGCAAGGCCGAGCGCCACGGCGAGAAGACCGTGCTTCAGGTCGAAGGACAGGTTGCCGAAATGCAGGAAGCTCAGGGTGAGGATGGCGAAGGGTACCGCCGGGGCGATGAGGCTCCAGAGCGCGGCGAAGGCGGACGACCCGGCCATGCGCAGGCGCACGCCCGCAAGGCCGACCCCGGCATAGAGGACGGCGAGGACCAGCAGCAGATCGACCGGCACGGTGCCGAGCACCGGCACGGGCAGCGTTGAGGCGCCCTCCAGCGTCGGCGGGGCCAGGGTGGAGAAATCGTCGAATGAAAGGCCGCCCGGCAGGACGACCATCGCGCCGACGCCGACCACCGCGGCGATGGCGGAAAAGAGCGCCGGATAGACCGCCCAGCCGCGCAGCGCGCCGAGAAGGGCGAGCGCCATCACGATCGCGGCGAAACCGTAATCCGCCCGGGCAAGCGCCGGCACGGCATGGGCAAGGCCCAGCGCCGGGAAGGTCAGCGCCAGGGCGCCGGTCAGCGAGACGGCGACGGCCGGTGGGGCGAACAGGCGGTCCAGCGGATCGGCGGACCCGGCGCCCGTCGCGGGCGGCATGTCGTCCGCCGTGATGGCGCCCGGCCAGACGACGCCGTGGCCGATGGCGAGGACGAGCATGGCGAGGAGCACGGGTGGGACCTCGACCGTGCTCGCCCCGGAGAGATAGAGCAGCGCCCAGAGCGCCATGCCGGCATTGGCGAGCGCGGGCACGACCTGCCAGCGGCGGATGCGCGCAGCGGCGAAGGTGGCGAGCCAGGCGACCGAGAGGAAGCCGAAGAGGCCCCAGGCGCTCGGCTCCTCGGTGGCGACCAGCGCGGGCGTGGCCAGGGAAGCGAGCAGGCCGAGACCGGCAAGCGCCTGCCCGTGCAGGAGCGACAGGCCGATCGTCGCAAAGGCGACGGCGGCCAGCAGCGCGAAGGCGGTCAGCGGGCCGAAATAGCCGTAGAAGGCGTAGGAGACATAGGTGACGGCAAAGAGCGTCGTGGTGCCGGCGGCGGTCAGCACGCCCGGGATCATGGCGTTCTGGAAGGCATTGGCGATGACCGGCAGGGTGCGGCGGCGCACGAACTCGCCGACCGCCATCAGCACGAGGCCGAAGACGGCGGCCAGCGACAGCCGCACCGCCGGGCTGAGCAGCCCCGCCTCGATGGAATACTTGACCATGAAGATGCCGCCGAGCGCCAGCGCGATGCCGCCCACCCAGACGGCCCAACGCGCGCCGATGCGGCTTTCGAAGCTCTCCTTCGGCCTTGCGACGGTCGCGGGGACAGCGGCCGCCGCTGCGACGGCTTCGTCCGCGTCCTTGCCCTTGTCCTCGCGCGCAGTAACCGTTTCGGCCGGCGTGTCGCCGCCGAAGATCGCCCGGCCCTTGCCGGCCTCGGCCGCCGCTGCCGCGGCCCAGGGGCTGGCGAAATCCGCCGGCGTCTCCTCTTCGGCCGCTTCCTCGCGAAGGACTTCGGCCGTTTCAGCCGCCGCCGCCTCGGCCGGAAGGGCAACGCCTCCCGCCTTCAGCGCCTCGACCTCGCGCTTCAACCGCAGAACCTCCTCGCCGAGTTTCTGTGCGCTGTTTCGCGATGCATTGAGGGTATAGAGCGCCAGGCCGATTGCGACCAGGGAGAGGATTTCGAGCATTGCGACTCCAACAGGGGCATTGTCCGGGCGCGGAGACTACCCGGTTTTTTCCAAAGTCCAAACGGGGTTACGTTTGAGGCTGGCGTTCTCTTCGGCTTGTCGCACGGTTTTCATGCAAGGCGGGCACAATGGCCTCTTCCCGATGCCAGCCCGGAGCCCGCCATGTCCCAGATCCTTCGCAACGCCGACGTCCTGCAGGCGGACCGGCGGCCCAAGAACGGTTTCGGTCCTGCCCATGCCCTCGCCTGCCGCGTCGACGAAGATGGCCGCACGGTCACCTATTGCGGCGATGGCGGGCACCTCTACAAATTCGTCGCGAACCGCGCCCGGCAGCCTGGCGGCCGGAAAGGCCTCGATGACGGCTCCCTCCATGTCGCGCATTTTTCGGCCGACGAAGAGGAGGACTGGATGCCCGTCGCGTTCGGCGCCGCGCCGCTGGTGATGGAAAACGGCACGCTGACATGGAGGCCGGTCACGGCCCGGCCGGCGACCATCCGGCCCGAAACGTTCCGTCCCACCCGCCTGGACGGCCTGCGGGCCGTGGCGGCGGACGCGCGGGCCGGCACGGTCCGCCTCCGGTTGTCCGGCGAGAGCGGCCGGTTCAGCCATGTCGTCGAGATCATCGAAGCCGGCGGCGACTTCGCCGCGGCGCGCGCGCACTGGGAAGTGCTTTCCACCCGCTCCAGCCGGTGACAGGCCCGGGGGCGAGCGCCCATCAGCGCGTCAGGTTCTCGATCGGGAAGATCGCGCAGGTCTCCGTGCCGTGGGCGAGCAGCTTGCCGCCTCCATCGCGCAGCCAGGCCTCCGACGTGGCGATGGTGCGGCCGCGATGCACGATCCTGCCCTCGCAGAACACCTCGCCCATGCCCGGCAGGACGGGGCGCACGAGGTTCAGCTTGAACTCGATCGTCGTATAGGCCTCGCCCGGCCTGACGACGGAGAAGACGGCGCAGCCGAGCGCCGAATCCATCACCGTCGCCGCCCAGCCGCCGTGCACCGTGCCGAGCGGGTTGAGATGATCGACGGACGGCAGGCCGGAAAAGACGACACGGCCCTCCTCCACCTCCGTCAGGCTGAAGGCGAGCGTCTTGGCCATCGGCGGAGCGGGCAGGTCGCCGGCCAGCATCGCCGCAAGCACCTTCAGTCCGCCGTCGCGCTTCACCACGTCGAGCGGCAGCGTGCCGACGCCCGCGACCGTCAGCCCCGGATAGATCTCGACCGTCATGCCTGCACCATTCGGGGTTCGTCGTGCCGCGGCGTGCCGAGCGCCTTCAGCGCCGCCTGGATGAAGCCGTCGCGGGCGCTGGCAAGTTCCAGCCCGCGCGGTTCGCAGACATGCCGGTTGAGGAAGAACGCCGTCAGCCGGAAGCCGTCGGCAAGGGCGGCGGCATCGGCGGCGTGCCGGCTCTCGTCGCCGAGGAAGGCCGGCAGCGCCAGCATCTTGCCCGCCCAGGGCGCGCCGGCCGCGCGCGAGACGGCCCGGCCGGATTTCGGCGAGACGTAGCACAGGTCTTCCCGCGTGCCGGTGGCGGCGCATTCGAGGAGGTCGAGGCCGAACCCGAGATCGTTGAGCACGGCAAGCACGAAGCGGATGAAAAGCTCCCCGGCATCGGCCGGCTCGTGCAGGTGGTCAAGGATGACGGAAAGCGCCTCGTAGAGATGGGGATGCGGGTCGCGCTCCGGCAGGAAGCGCAGCAGCGCCGCCATGGCCTGCACGCCGTAGACGGCGGTCGCCGTCTCCATCAGCCGCCCGGCGCGAAGCTCCAAAGGCTCGAGGCGGAATTCGCCGAGATGCTCGTCGAGCCGTGCGCGCCAGGTGACGTCGACGGTATTGCCGGGCTGGAGCACCGGCTGCATGGCGCGCGAGCGCCCGCCGCGCACCATGCCGAGATGCCGGCCACGGCCGCGCGTCATCACCTCGACGATCACCGAGCTTTCGCCGTGGCGCCGCACGCCGAGAACGATGGCTTCCTCACTCCATTGCATGGTCGAAGCCTTACGCCCTCGCCCGCGCGGGGGCAAGCGGCACGACCTGTGCGGCGGAACGACGCGTGGCATCGCGGACACACCCAAGCCCTTGCCACAGTTCCGCTTTCTTCTCGCCGCGCCGATGCCCGCTTTGCCGACAAGAACCCGCGCAAGGCTTTCAAGCCGGATTTCAAAATCGAAGAACGACAGGTGCCCCCTTGATGTGTGTGTCCCGCGCCCGCGCTTTCGCGGCTCTCCGCCCCCTCGCCCTCCTTGCCCTTGCGGCGACGCTCGCAAGCTGCGCCACCACCGCAAAGCCGGTGAAGAAGGGGCCGGACCCGATCCATGTCGCCATGTACGGGCCGCATCCGGAAGAGCGCTTTCCGCTGCCGGCGATGGATATCAGCAAGGTGAACCCGAAATATTTCCGCCAGCTGGTCGCCTACCAGACGGCGGAGCCGGCCGGCACCATCGTCATCGACACGCAGAACCGCTTCCTCTACCTCGTGCAGGGCGACGGCATGGCGATGCGCTACGGCATCGGCGTCGGCAAGGCGGGGCTGGAGTTCGAGGGCGGCGCGCGCATCGGCCGCAAGGCGGAATGGCCGCGCTGGACGCCCACCCAGAACATGATCGAGCGCGAGCCGGAGCGGAACCTGAAATGGGCCGGCGGCATGGAACCGGGGCTGACAAACCCGCTCGGCCCGCGCGCGCTCTACCTGCACAAGGACGGCAAGGACACGCTCTTCCGCATCCACGGCACGTCCGAGCCGTGGTCGATCGGCAAGGCGGTGTCGAGCGGCTGCATCCGCCTGTTCAACCAGGACATCATCGACCTCTACGGCCGTGTGCCGACCGGCAGCCGCGTCGTCGTGCTGCAGCACCAGGCGCCGGTCGACCAGCCGGTGCCG
>CAMLOC010000138.1 GCA_946481465.1 uncultured Shinella sp.
GCAGCAGCGCGAAGGACTGGAAGACCATGCTGATATCGCGGCGCCGCAGCGCGATCAGCTCGCCGCGCGGCATGCGCGCAACGTCGCGGCCCTCGATCTCGATCGACCCCGACGTGGGTTCGATCAGCCGGTTGATGAGGCGCAGCATGGTGGACTTGCCGGAGCCCGAAAGCCCCATGATGACGAAGATCTCGCCGGTGCGGATATCGAAGCTGGCGTTGTTGACGCCGATGGTGCAGCCGGTGGCCGCATGGATCTCCGCCTTGGTCCTTCCGGCTTTCAGAAGCTCGAGGGCCCTGTCGGGCCGCTCGCCGAAAACCTTGAAGACGTTCTTGATACTGATCTTGATCCCCCGGTCGTTTGCCGAAGGATCGCTCTCAGTTGCAAAAGCCATATTGTCCTGGGCCCGGCTCCGGAAGCGGGGCGCTCTCCTTTGTTGATTGTCTGCCGATGATGCACTCAGCGGGATGGAATACGCGCAGGCCGAAAGGCTTCGCAAAAGCGATAGCGCGTCGCAATGTGGATACTGTTTGGCACATTGCTGCCGTAATGTCCACAGTATAAGAAAAAAATTCTATTTTTAAGCCTGATTTCGCCTGATAATCGGAACGATTTCGCGGCGAAATTCCGGGGGCGGCAAGGCGCGCCCGCGGGTTTGCCCGGAGCGCGCCGGCGTCCGGGCCGACCTCCCCGCTCACTCCCGGTTGCCGAGCCCGTAGCGGGCGGCGGCGCGGGCGCGCGAAAGGTTGGGCCTCAGGGCGTCGCGGGCGGCAAGTAACGCGTCGAGATCGGCGGTGTCCGGCAGGGAGGGAACGGTCAGCGTCTCGCCGAGGTCGAGGCCGGCCAATGCCGCGTCGACCATCTCCTCGACATCCATCACCATGGCCGCCGGCAGGGTTTCGAGCTTCTCTTCTTCCCAGATCGCGGTGCGCGTGATGCCCGGCAGCACGCCCTGCACGCGCACGCCGGCCGGGGCAAGCTGCGCCTGCAGCGCCTCGGTGAAGGCCAGCACGAAGGCCTTCGTCGCGGGATAGACGGCGGTGAAGGCGGCCGGCATCAGGGCGGTCACGGAGGTCATGTTGATGATCGTGCCCCTGCCTGCCGCGGCAAGCCGTGGGGCGATCGCGGCGGCAAGGCGCGTGACGGCGAGGATGTTGAGGTTGATCATGCCGGTGACGGTCGCCGGGTCCAGTTCCGTGATCATGCCTTCTCCGGCAATGCCGGCATTGTTGACGAGGCCGGTGATGGTGGCATCCTCGCGAAGGCGTTTTTCGACCAGCGCCAGCCCCTCGGGCTGTGCGAGGTCGGCGGGGAGGATTTCGACGGCGACGCCGTGTGCCGTCCGCAGCCGTTCGGCGAGCGCTGCCAGCCTGTCGGCGCGCCGGGCGACGAGCAGCAGGTCGTGGCCCCGGCGGGCGAGCCGGTCCGCATAGATCGCGCCGATGCCGTCGGATGCGCCGGTGACGAGAAACGTGTCCTTGCTCATGGTTTGTCTCCTGGATGAGGGAATTGGATGAACGGCGCCGGGCCGGCGCTCTTCGGCGCCGAAGCCCGTGCCGGAAGGCGGTCAGGCGTTGATGAAGTCGAGAAGGTCGGCGTTGAACCGGTCCTGATGGGTCTGCGTCAGGCCGTGGTCGGCGCCCTCATAGACCTTCAGCACGGCGTGCTTGACGATCCTGGCGGTCGACAGGGCGGCCGCGCCGATCGGCACGATCTGGTCGTCGTCGCCGTGCAGCACCAGCGTCGGCTTGTCGAAGGCCTTGAGATCCTGATGGAAATCGCTCTCGGAAAAGGCACGGATGCTGTCGAGCTGGCCCTTGAGGCCGCCCATCATGCCCTGCCGCCAGAATTCCTCGCGAATGCCCTCGGAAATGACCGCGCCGTCGCGGTTGTAGCCGTAGAAGGGGATGGTCAGATCCTTGAAGAACTGGCTGCGGTTGTCATAGGTGCCCTTGCGGATGCCGTCGAAGACGTCGATGGGCAGGCCGCCGGGGTTCGCTTCCGTCTTCAGCATCAGCGGCGGGACGGCGCCGATCAGCGCGATTTTGGCGACGCGGTCCGTCCCGTGGCGGCCGACATAGCGGGTGACTTCGCCGCCGCCGGTGGAATGGCCGACCAGGATGACGGCGCGAAGGTCGAGTTTTTCGATGAGTTCGGCGAGGTCGTCGGCATACTGGTCCATGGTGTTGTCGTGCCAGACCTGGTCCGACCGGCCATGGCTGCGGCGATCGTGGGCGATGGTGCGGAAACCCTGGTTGGCGAAGAACACCATCTGCGCGTCCCAGGTGTCGGCGCTGAGCGGCCAGCCGTGGGAGAACAGGATGGGCTGGCCGTCGCGCGGGCCCCAGTCCTTGTAGAAGATGTGCGTACCGTCGCGGGTCGTGATCGTGCTCATGGGTCCGTCTCCTTTTGTCGGGGACTTGATTGCCTCCCGTGTGAAGAGAGATACTCTGGCCTGCGCTCGGACTGGATTGGCGCTTCCGACAGAAGGCGCGCCGAAACTGACAAAAGGCGGAGGACGCGCAATGGAAGTCGGATTGATGCTCTATCGGGATTGCCAGGCCGCCATGGTGCACGGCATCACCGATCTCTTCGCCATCGCGTCGGTCTTCTCGCGGGATCGCGGCGGGCCGGCCGTGCGGGTCAGCCATTGGCGGATGGGTGAGGAAGAGCGCTTCTCCCGCTGCCACGACACCGATCCCGGCGCCCCCGGGACACCCGATATCCTGATCGTGCCCGGCCGGCTGACGGGACCGGCCGAGGCGGAGGAGGCGGCGCCCTACGCCCGCTGGCTGCTGGACCACCACGGGCAGGGCGCGACGCTCGCTTCCACCTGCGGCGGGGCGTTCATCCTGGCGGCGACGGGCCTGCTTTCCGGCCGCCCCGCCACCACGCACTGGCTGTTCGCCGACCGATTTCGCGCGCGCTTTCCCGATGTGCGCGTGGAGGCGGACAAGATCGTCATCGAGGACGGCGACATCATCACCGCCGGTGGGCTGATGGCCTGGACCGATCTCGGCCTGCGCATCGTCGACCGCCTGCTCGGCCCTTCGGTGACGATCGAGACCGGCAAGTTCCTGCTGATCGACCCTTCCGGGCGCGAGCAGCGGCACTACAGCAACTTCGCGCCGCGCCTCACCCATGGCGACGAGGCGGTGCTGAAGGTGCAGCACTGGTTGCAGGAGCGCGGCGGCCGGCCCACCAGCGTCGCGGACATGGCGGGCCACGCGCGGCTGGAAGAGCGCACCTTCCTGCGCCGCTTCAAGACGGCGACCGGCATGAAGCCGATCGAATATGTCCAGCATCTCAGGATCGGCAAGGCGCGGGAGCTTCTGGAGTTCACGCGGCGGACCGTCGACCAGATCGCCTTTGCGGTGGGTTATGAGGACGCCGCCGCCTTCCGCCGCGTGTTCCACCGCATCCTCGGGCTTTCGCCCGGTGAATATCGCAGCCGGTTCTCGGTCGCCTTGGCGGCGTGAGCCGGCAGCAACATCAGGCGGCGCGCGTCACGACGCGGTTGCGGCCCGTCCGCTTGGCTTCGTACAGCGCATTGTCGGCCCTGAGGATCGCCGAGCCGAAGGATTCGTCCGACGGATCGGCGAGCGTGGCGCCGATGCTGACGCTGAGCGGGAGCGCGGCGCCCTCGATGTCGAAGGGCAGGGCGTGGATCGCCGTGCGGATGCGCTCGGCCAGCGTCACGGCCGCCGCCGGTTCGTCCGCCGCCAGCAGGATGGCGAATTCCTCGCCGCCGAGCCGCGCGAAACGATCGCCCGGGCGCACGACCGCCTGGCAGCGCCGGGCGAATTCCATGAGGACGAGGTCGCCCGCGCGGTGGCCGTGCGTGTCGTTGATCGACTTGAAATGATCGATATCCAGCATGAGCACGCCCATGGACGCGCAGCCGCCCGGCCTGGAGAAGATCTCTTCCGCCTCCTCGAAGAAGCGCCGGCGGTTCAGGATGCCGGTCAGGGGATCGGTGTTGGCGAGGGCCTTGAGTTGCTCGGCATAGGCCCGCTCCTTCGTGACGTCGATATAGAGGTTGACGTTGAAGTTGCCGATCGTCCTTTGCCGGAACTGGATGCGCTTCGTCGCGCCGCTCGCCGTCCTGACGTCGAGATCGAACGGCGTCATCTCGCGATTCTCCCGCCGGGCATCCGCGATCGAGGCGTGCCACTGGGTGCGGGCGTATTCACGATATTGCGGATCGGGATAGACGAGCCGCCACCAGTCCTCGATGCTTTCGATCTCGTCCTGGGTATAGCCGAACAGCGCCTTGAAGGTCGAGTTGGCGAACTGGATCTGGTCGTCGCTGCTGGCGATCTCGAAGCCGAAGGGCAGCCAGTCGAGGAGCGAGATCATCTGCTCCTGCCAGCCGGCAAGGGAGACGGAGCCCTGCGGCGGCGCGTCGGTGAAGGTGAACAGGCGCACGAGGTCTCCCTCGACCGCGATCTTGGTGACCTGCACCATCAGAACGCGCTCCTGCGCCTGCACCGAGGCGCGGACGAGCAGCAGTTCGCCCGGCACGCCGATCGGCGCGACGTTCCAGATTTGCGAGAGCAGGATGCTCGCCTCGCGACCGACCAGGTCTTCCATCGGCAGGTCTTCGAAGGCATCCAGCCCCAGCCCGAACAGGACCGCGGCATTGGCGTTCGCCCGGCGTACATGCAGCGTGCCCTTGTCGACCAGCACCATCGGCGCGCCGACGCACCCCATCCAGAAGTCGATTTCCTCCCGGGACCTGCCGTAGGGAACAGGGTTCCTCTCGGTTGGCTGCGACGCTGTACTGCTCATGCGATCCCGTACCCATCGTCATTCGTGCCAGGCCACACAGGCCTCCCGCGCCGAAGATAGCCGCCTAACGTAAGAAAAGGCTTAAGCGCCGGGCAATCTTTCGGCAGCGGATCATCCTGCAAATTCGTGTCGCAAAGCGATAATTTCGTTTGCAGGTTCGTTTGTCTTCGTTTTGAATGCGGCTTGCTTCGCTGCGAAGCGGGCCGGGGCGGGATCGAGGAGGATCTCCCTTCGGAACAGGTCGTTTCCAGCGGCCGGAACATCAGGGAGGAATCATGTCCAATCGTCTCATCGCCACCTCGACAGCCGCCATCACCCTTTCGCTCCTGCTCGGATCGAGCGCACTTGCCGCAACCGAACTGCAATGGTGGCATGCCATGACCGGCGCCAACAACGAGGTCGTCGACCAGTTGGCGAAGGAATTCAACGAAAGCCAGAGCGAGTACAAGGTCGTTCCGGTGTTCAAGGGAACCTATCCCGAGACGCTGAACGCCGGCATCGCCGCCTACCGCTCCAAGCAGCCGCCCGCGATCATCCAGGTGTTCGACGCGGGCAGCGGCGTGATGATGGGGGCCGAGGGCGCTATCGTGCCGGCCGCCGAAGTCTTGCAGAAGGGCGGCTACACCTTCGACAAGTCGCAATATCTCGCGGGCATCGTCGCCTATTATTCCAAGCCGGACGGCACCATGCTGTCCTTCCCCTACAATTCGTCCTCGCCGATCCTCTACTACAACAAGGACGCCTTCACGAAGGCGGGGCTCGACGCGGAGAACCCGCCGAAGACCTGGCCGGAAGTCTTTGAGGCCGCAAAGAAGATCAAGGCGAGCGATGCGGCGAAATGCGGTATCACCTCCACCTGGCTGACCTGGATCCAGACCGAGAATTTCGCCGCCTGGAACAATGTCGCCTATGGCACGAACGAGAACGGCCTCGGCAGCACCGATGTGAAGCTCGAGTTCAACGCGCCGCTGTTCGTGGAGCATTTCCAGGCCATCGCCGACCTTGCCAAGGACGGCACGTTCCGTTACGGCGGCCGCACCTCGGAAGCCAAGCAGCTCTTCATGTCGGGCGAATGCGCGATCCTGACCGAATCCTCCGGCGGCCTCGGCGATATCGTCAAGTCCGGCGTCAATTACGGCATCGGCCAGCTGCCCTATTATGAAGGCCACGGCCCGCAGAACACCATTCCCGGCGGCGCCAGCCTCTGGGTCTTCGGCGGCAAGAGCGACGAGGAATACAAGGGCGTCGCGCAGTTCTTCAACTTCCTGTCGCAGACGCAGATCCAGGCTCGCCTCCACCAGGTCTCCGGCTACCTGCCGGTCACCAACGCGGCCTATGAGGAAACCAAGAAGTCTGGTTTCTATGAGAAGAACCCGGCCCGCGAGACGCCGATCCTGCAGATGATGGGCAAGGCGCCGACCGAAAACTCCAAGGGCGTGCGCCTCGTCAACCTGCCGCAGGTGCGCGACATCATGAACGAGGAGTTCGAGGCGATGCTGGCCGGCTCGCAGGACGCCAAGACAGCGCTCGACAAGGCCGTCGAGCGCGGCAATGCGGCGATCGCCGAGGCGATCGGCAACTGAGCGTAGTAGGATGCCGGATGCCGCCCGCCGCCTTCAGGGCGCGGGCGGCGGACGGCGCGTCTTGACCTGTCGCTTCGGGAGACCGCCTTGCACACTGTCGCCTTCCCCAACAAGATCCTGCCCTATCTGCTGGTGGCGCCGCAGATCATCCTCACCGTGGTCTTCTTCTTCTGGCCGGCGAGCCAGGCGATCTACCAGTCGACCCTGCGCGAGGATCCGTTCGGCCTGAAGAGCGGCTTCGTCGGTCTTGCCAATTTTTCCGCCGTGCTCGCCGATCCGAACTACCTCTCCTCTTTGCAGGTCACCGTGGTCTTCAGCGTCCTGACGGCGCTGGTGTCGATGGGCGTCGCGCTGCTGCTGGCGACCGCCGCCGACAAGGTGGTGCGCGGCCAGACGCTCTATCGCACGCTGCTGATCTGGCCCTATGCGGTGGCGCCGGCCGTTGCCGGCATGCTCTGGCTCTTCATGTTCAACCCGGCCATGGGCACGCTTGCCTACCTGCTCCGGCGCAACGGCTTCGGCTGGGACCCGCTTCTCAACGGCGACCAGGCCATGGCGCTCATCGTGGTCGCTGCCGCCTGGAAGCAGATCAGCTACAATTTCCTGTTCTTCGTCGCCGGCCTGCAGGCGATCCCGAAATCGCTGATCGAGGCGGCCTCCATCGACGGCGCGCGCGGCGCGCGGCGCTTCTGGACCATCGTCTTCCCGCTTCTCGCGCCCACCACCTTCTTCCTCCTCGTGGTCAACACCGTCTATGCCTTCTTCGACACGTTCGGCATCATCCACGCGGTCACCGGCGGCGGCCCGGCTAAAGCCACCGAGACGCTGGTCTACAAGGTCTACAACGACGGTTTCGTCAACCTCAACCTCGGCTCCTCCGCCGCGCAATCGGTGGTCCTGATGATCATCGTCATCGCGCTGACCGCCTTCCAGTTCCGCTTCGTCGAGAAGCGCGTGCATTACGGGTGAGGAGAGGCCATGATCGAAAAACGCCCCATCGCCAATCTCATCGGCCACCTCGTCCTGATCCTCGGGATCATCGTCGTCGCCTTCCCGATCTACTATACCTTCATCGCCTCGACGATGACCTCGGAGGAAATCATCCGGCCGCCCATGTCGCTGCTGCCGGGTGGCCACCTGGTCGAGAACTATACCGACGCCATGGCCGGCGGCGTCGAGCGGGTCGTCGGCGTCAGCCTGGAACGGCTGCTGTTCAATTCCTTCGTCGTGGCCGTCGCCATCGCGGTCGGCAAGATCGTCATCTCGTTCCTGTCGGCCTTCGCCATCGTCTTCTTCCGCTTCCCCTTCCGGATGGGCTTCTTCTGGATGATCTTCATCACGCTGATGCTGCCGGTCGAGGTGCGCATCCTGCCCACCTACAAGGTCATCGTCGATCTCGGGCTGATCGATACCTATGCCGGGCTGACGCTGCCGCTGATGGCATCGGCGACCGCGACCTTCCTGTTCCGGCAGTTCTTCCTCACCATACCCGGG
>CAMLOC010000139.1 GCA_946481465.1 uncultured Shinella sp.
CTCTGCCCCTTCTCCCCGCCTGCGGGGAGAAGGTCCCGGCAGGGGGATGAGGGGCAGCGCAACCCAATCAGCCCGAAGGCAGAAAGCGGGCGCACGGCTTCCGCCGTCGCCCGCCGTAAAGCCGGTCGAAGGATCAGAGCATGCTGTCGATGAGGGCCGACATGGTGTCAACCGACATGTCTCCCGAATAACGCTTGCCGTTGATCAGGAAGGTCGGCGTCGCCGCGACACCGAATTCCTTGGCGCCGCGTTCGCGCACCGCGTTCACATCATCCAGAAGCTTCTGGTTCGTCAAGCAGGCCTGGAAGCTCTCCTGTGTAAAACCGGCGAGTTTCGACATCTGCAGCAGCGCCTCGCGGCCGTCCTGCGCGGCGGCCCAGGTCTCCTGCTGTTTCATCAGCATGGAGATCATCGGGAAATACTGCGCGGCGTCCGAAAGTTCGGCCGGGTTCTGCGGCTTGCAGCGCGCCAGCATGAAGGCGGCCGCCGCGCGCGGATCGAACGGGAATTCGCGCATGACGAAACGGACCTTGCCGCTGTCGACATACTTCGTCTTGATCGCGTCGAAGGTGTTGTTGTGGAAGGCGGCGCAATGCGGGCAGGTCGTCGACATGTATTCGACGATGGTGACCGGGGCATTGGCCTCGCCGAGCGCCATTTCCGGCAGCGCGCCGGCCTTCAGCACTTCGGCCATGTCCACGTCGCCGTCGGCAGTCGGCACCTCGACGGACTTCGCCTCGGCGGCCGGCGCCTGGGCCGTCTCGCTCGTCGTGGTGGCGGCCGTCGTCTCGGAGGAGGTGGCCGTCGTCGAGCCCGTCGTCGTCTGGCCGGTTTCGGGCGCCTTGGCGGCTTCCTCCTTCTTGTCGTCGGAGCAGGCGGCCAGCGTCACGGCGAGCGCCGCAACGGCGACGCCGGTCGCAAGACGCTTCATCAGGCTCATTTCGGAAAGGGACATGGTCTCTCCTGTCGGGATGGGAATTCTGGGATCCGTGGGCACGTCCCGGGGAGGCTGCTTCGCGCATTCCCCGGTCTTGCTTCGGGCACACCCGTTATACCTGCTTTGGGGCGGGAACAAGCGGAGTTGAGGCAAGTAACTTCAAAGAAATGTGACCGTTCGATGGTAGTCGGTCGGGCGCCGCGCGCCTTAGCGGCGCCGGCCGAGCACCGCCGTTCCGAGCCGTTTCAGCGCCGCCTTCAGCGCGTCGCCCTCGATGCCGTCGACGAGGTCGTCGAGATGGCGGGCGGCCTCGCCGGTCAGCGGGCGGGGTTTCGGCCGGCGGCTGGCATGGGGGCTGACGGGCTTCTGCACGATCTTCATCTGGCTGACGGCGGGAAAGCCGAAGAAGCCGTTGATGCGCTGGATGATCTCGCCCTGCTGGTGGCTGAGGAAGAGCGCGCGGGCGCCTTCACAGGCGATCGTCAGGACCCCCGGCTGGTGCCCGCCGCCCTCGCCCGTCATCTCCGAGGCGCGGCGCGGCCAGGTGATGCGCTCCGGCCGGGTGCATTCGGCGAATTCCGCGCCCGCGATCTCGTCCCACGAGCCGAGCAGCATCGTGTTGATGCCGGCGCGCTTTGCCAGCACCGGATCGATGAGGCCGTTGGCCACTTCGCTGATCTGGACGATGCCGCGTCTTGGGCCGCGCCGGGGCGCCTTGGTGGTGTTCACATGCCTCTCCCGATCGGGGAAATAGTCCTGTTCCGGCGAAAATCGACTTGAAGATCATCGCCTGCTTCGCCAGTTATAGAACGATTCCAGCAGAAATGTGCGCGCGTTCTGCATCAGACCGCGTTCGCACCACGGGTCGCGTCGACCCCGTCCAGGCAAACCATGACCCAAGCTCCCCGCATCGCGGCGCCTGCCGATCTCGTTCTTGCCTGGTACGACCGGCACCACCGCGACCTGCCCTGGCGGGTGAGCCCGCCCATGGCCGCCCGCGGCATCAGGCCCGATCCCTACCGCGTGTGGCTTTCCGAGGTGATGCTGCAGCAGACGACGGTGCAGGCGGTCAAGGCCTATTTCGCGCTGTTCACCGGCCGCTGGCCGACGGTGACCGACCTTGCGAAGGCCGCGACGGAGGACGTGATGAAGTCCTGGGCGGGCCTCGGCTACTATGCCCGCGCGCGCAACCTCAAGAAATGCGCCGAGGCCGTCGCCTTCGAGCATGGCGGGGTGTTTCCCGACAGCGAGGCGGGGCTGAAGGCCCTGCCCGGCATCGGCGACTATACGGCGGCGGCGATCGCCGCCATCGCCTTCAACCGCAAGAGCGCGGTGCTGGACGGCAATGTCGAGCGCGTCATCTCCCGCCTCCACGCCATCGAGACGCCCCTGCCCGCGGCAAAGCCCGGCATGCGGGCACTGGTCGACGCCATGACGCCGGCGGACCGGCCGGGCGATTTCGCACAGGCCATGATGGATCTCGGCGCGACGATCTGCACGCCGCGCCGGCCGGCCTGCGCGCTCTGTCCGCTCAACGGGACCTGCCGCGTGCTCGGGCGCGAGGACCCGGAACTCTATCCGCGCAAGGCCGCGAAGAAGGAGAAGCCCGTGCGGCTCGGCGCCGCCTTCGTCGCCGAGGACGAGACGGGCGCGATCTTCCTGCGCAAGCGCGGCGAGACCGGCCTTCTCGGCGGCATGACCGAGGTGCCCGGCAGCGGCTGGACGGCGCGCATCGACGGCGAGACCGGCCCTGCCGCCGCGCCTTTTCCGGCCGACTGGCAGGCTTGCGGCACCGTCACCCACGTCTTCACGCATTTCGAGTTGCGCCTCTCCATCTACCGTTCCATGGTGCCGCACCGTGCCGGGGCCGGCGACGGCTGGTGGCAGGCGAAGGAAACGCTCGACGGCGAGGCGCTGCCGACCGTCATGAAGAAGGCGATAAGGCAGGCCGTACCGGATGCGTTTTCAAGGCAGTAGGAATTGGGCAATAGGCAGTAGGGAAAAGAGCGGCAGTCGAAAAGACAAGCGATCGGGCTGGCGTCCGCCTGCTTCACTCTTCACGACGGCCTACCGCCTCATTCCTACTGCCTGACACAAGCGAGGAAAGCATGAACAGCATCGACATCCGACACATCGTCTTCGACATCGGCAGGGTGCTGATCCATTACGATCCGCACATTCCCTATGCCCGCCTCATTCCCGACGATGCCGAGCGCAACTGGTTCTTCACCAATGTCTGCACCCATGACTGGAACCTGGAGCAGGACCGCGGCCGGGCCTGGGAGGAGGCCGAGGCGCTGCTGATCGACGTGCATCCCGACCGCAGCGAACATATCCGCGCCTTCCGCAAGCACTGGCACGAGATGGTCTCGCACGCCTATGTGGAGAGCGTGGCGATCATGGAGACGCTGATCGCCGATGGCCGCGACGTGACCATGCTCACCAATTTCGCCGCCGACACGTTCAAGGAGGCGCGCAAGCTCTACCCCTTCCTCGACATGCCGCGCGGCGTGACCGTTTCGGGCGAGATCGGCCTCATCAAGCCGGACCTTGCGATCTACGAGAAGCACACGCGCGATTTCGGCCTTTCGCCGGCCCACACGCTGTTCATCGACGACGCCCTGGCCAATGTCGAGGGCGCGCGGCTTGCCGGCTGGAACGCGGTGCAGTTCACCGACCCGGAAAAGCTGAAGGCGGACCTTGCCGCGCACGGCATCGCGCTTTGAACGGTGCCTGAAACCGAAACGCCCGGAGCCGCAGGGCTCCGGGCGTTTTCGCATTTCCGGGACTGAAGGTACGAAAACCGGAAAGGCGATATCCGGCCTGCCCGGCCGGTTGATCGGCCCTGGCTTTCCGCAACGATTTCCGTTGCTTGGCCTGATGTACTTTCGAAATCACACTAAGCCGTTGATGGTTAACATCACCTGAATCGCGCCGCTGGAAAATCGGGAGGCGCGGCCGCGGAAAGCCCGCCCCCCTGAAAGCCACAGCCCCCGGTGCAGGGAACACCGGAGGCCGCAGCTGGAGAAACGGTGATAGGGCTTGCCGGCCTATTCGAGACCCGCCATGCCGGCGCGCACGACGGCGCGCAGCGCGTCGATCGGCTTCAGCTCGGCGCCGTCGGCATAGTGCCAGAAGGTCCAGCCGTTGCAGGCGTCGAGCCCCTGGACCTTCGCGCCGACGCGGTGGATGGAGCCGGCGTCGCTGCCCGAGGCGAGCGTGCCGTCGGCGCGCACGATGGCGCTGTGGCGGCGGCGGGCATCGGTGAGCACCGTGCCGGGCGCGATCAGCCCGCTTTCGATCAGCGTGTTGAAGGCGACGCGCGGCTCGGCCTTCTTCCCGCTCATGACGGACAGGGTTCCGCTGCCCAGCGGCTCGACCGCGTCGATGCGCGCGCGGGCGGCGTCGATATAGGCCTGTTCGCGCTCGATGCCGACGAAGTGGCGGCCGAGGCGCTTTGCCACCGCGCCGGTCGTGCCGGAGCCGAAGAACGGGTCGAGCACCACGTCGCCCGGCTTGGAGGAGGCCATCAGGACGCGGGCGAGCAGCGCTTCCGGCTTCTGCGTCGGATGCACCTTCTTGCCGTCCTCGCCCTTCAGGCGCTCGCCGCCGTTGCAGATCGGGAACAGCCAGTCCGAGCGCATCTGCACGTCGTCATTGGCGGCCTTCATGGCGTCGTAGTTGAAGGTATAGCCCTTGGCCTTGGGGTCGCGCGTCGCCCAGATCATCGTCTCGTGCGCGTTCTGGAAACGGCGGCCCTTGAAGTTCGGCATCGGGTTCGTCTTGCGCCAGACGATGTCGTTGAGGATCCAGAAATTGAGATCCTGCAGGGTCGCGCCGACGCGGAAGATATTGTGGTAGGAGCCGATGACCCAGATCGTGCCCGACGGCTTCAGCACGCGGCGGCAGGCGAGCAGCCAGGCGCGGGTGAAGGCGTCATAGGCCTCGAAGGAGGCGAACTGGTCCCACTCGTCGTCGCAGGCGTCGACCAGGCTCTGGTCGGGCCGGTGCAGGGCGCCGCCGAGCTGGAGGTTGTAGGGCGGATCGGCGAAGATGACGTCGACGGACTGGTCCGGCAGCGCTTCGAGCGCGGCGACGCAGTCCCCCTTGATGATCGTGTCGAGCCAGCCGCTCTTGCGGGGCGAACGGGAGACGTCTGCAAGCGAAAGGACAGATGGCATGGGATACTCGCTGATACGCTGACTCTGAACGGAACTGACGCTTATGGTTACCGAAGATGGTTACCAAAGGCTGAAGGCCTTGGAGAAAAAGCCGAAACCGTTTCACCTCGGGAATTGCACCCCCGTTCAAGTCATCGCGAATAGACGCTCCGCCTCGCCCGTCATGAAACAGCATCGCTGAGCCCTGCCGGCGTGGATGGCCGGCATTTTTTGAACGATACGGGGAGGAAAGACGTGCGATTGAAAGCCGCCTTCATGCTTCTGGCGGGGCTTCTGGCCGCCACCGGGACGAGTGCCGCCGACAAGACGATGATCGTGCTCGACGCGTCCGGCTCCATGTGGGGCCAGATAGGCGGGCGCAGCAAGATCGAGATCGCCCGCGAGACGCTCGGCACGGTGCTGCAATCCGTGCCCGCCGGCACCGAACTCGGCCTGATGGTCTACGGCCACCGCGAAAAGGGCTCGTGCAGCGATATCGAACTGACCGTGGCGCCGGGCGCGGGCACCGGCGAGGCGATCACCGCCTTCGTCTCCGGGCTGAACCCCAAGGGCAAGACGCCGCTGACGCAATCCGTCGAGCAGGCGGCCGATATCCTGAAATATACCGAGGACAAGGCGACCGTCGTGCTGGTGACGGACGGGCTGGAGACCTGCGAGGCGGATCCCTGCGCGCTCGCCTCGGCGCTCGAGGAAAAGGGCGTCGACTTCACCACCCATGTCGTCGGCTTCGGCCTGACGGAGGAGGAAGGCAGGCAGGTGGCCTGCCTTGCCGAAAACACCGGCGGCAAGTATTTCCAGGCATCCGACGCGACCCAGCTCGTCGCCGCGCTGACGGAAACGGTGGCGGAAGCGCCGATGGCCAAGCCGGCCGAGGAGGTGGCGCAGGCCGAGCCGGAGCCGGAGCCTGCCGTCGAGAACAACGTCGAAACGGATGCCGTGCTCTCGGAAGGCGGTCCCTCGCTGGGAAATGACGACCGCGTGCGCTGGGATATCTACAAGGCGGGTTCGGACGGCAACAAGATCGGCGACCCGGTCGATGGCGGGTATGACGCGACATTCGCCACGACTGTGGAGCCAGGCCACTATGTGGCCGAAGCGCGTCTTGGCGGCCTCTCCCAAACTGTCGCTTTCGAAGCGAAGCAGGGCGAAACCGCAAAGGTATCGGTCAATTTCAACGCCGGTTTCCTCAAGGTGATGCCGAAGCGCACGGCCGAAGATACAGCAGTGGACGGTGAGGCCCGTATCGATGTCCATCAGGGTGAGTTCGCCGACGGCGGTTACGGCCAGGCCAATATGTTCGTTCCGGCCGGCGAACTCGTTCTTGAGGGGCGCATAGGCCCTGCGCGCGTTGAGGAGACCGTTTCGATCAAAGCGGGCGAAACCATCGAGCGGACGGTCCTTATCGGGTCCGGCATCGTCGTGGCGAAGGCGGTCTATGCCGAAGGCGGGCCGGCGGTCGATTCCAGCGATATCCGTTTCGACGTCGTTGCCACGAAGGCCGCCATCGACGGCAGCCGCGACAGTATCAACGGCACCTACGGCACCAACAACCAGATCGACACACCGGCCGGCGATTTCGTGCTGACAGCCCGCCTCGGCTCGGCAACGGGCGAGGCCCCCTTCGCGGTCAAGGCCGGCGAGCGGCTTGATGTTGCGGTCAACATCAATGCGGGTGTTCTTGCCATCAACGCGCCGGGCGCCTACCGCATCGACATCAAGGAAGCCAAGAAGGATATCCAGGGCAAGCAGAAGGATGTTTCGGGCAACTATGGCGTCGAATTCCAGGACACCCTGCATCCGGGCGAGTATATCGTGACCGTCCAGTACGAGGGCGACGTCGCGCCGAAGGAGGCCACGGCGACGGTGAAGGCCGGTGAGCGTACCGAAATCAAGGTCGATTGAGATTGCAAACGGCCCGCTTCGGCGGGCCGTTCTGCTTTCCTCAAGCCGCATGAAACGCCCGACTGTCCTCCGGCGCCTCGTCGCGGTCGTTGAGGCCGTAGTCCCTGACGACGCTGGCGATGCGCAGCCGGTAATTGTCGAAGACACCGGCGCGGCCGAGGGCCTGGGCGGCGCGGTGCTGCTCGCTGGTCCGCCAGGCCTTGACCGCCGCCTCGTCCCGCCAGAAGGAGAGCGACAGGAGGCGCGTCGGGTCGGTGAGGCTGCGGAAGCGCTCGATCGAGATGAAGCCGTCGATATCGTCGAGCAGCGGGCGCAGGTCCCTCGCGGTGTCGAGATAGAGGTCGATGCGGCCGGGCGCCGGGACGACCTCGAAGATCACGGCGATCATGGTGTCACCCTCGGCGCGTGCGGCAGCGAGACGTTCTTCAGGAAGATGCGGTCCTCCTTGAGGATGAAGCGCTCGGCGCGGGCGAATTCGTAGTTTTCCCGGCCGAGCGGATCGGCGGCAAGGCGGGCGCGATAGGCCTCGTAGGCGGCGAGGCTTTCGATATTGTAGACGCCGTAGGCGGTGGTGGCGGAACCCTCGTGCGGGGCGAAATAACCGATGAGATCGGCCCCGCAGCGCGGGATCGCCTCGCCCCAGTTGCGGGCATAGGCGGCAAAGGCGTCCTTGCGGAACGGATCTATCTCGTAGCGGATGAAGCAGGTGATCATCGTCGTCTCCTCGTGTTTGCGATGCCCCATTTTCCACATTGCCGAACGCAGATGCTTCGACTACCATCGAAGTATGAAAGAAGGCCCCGACATTTCCCGGATCGGCGC
>CAMLOC010000140.1 GCA_946481465.1 uncultured Shinella sp.
CGGCAGCTATACGATCATCGCCCAGACGGCCGCGGAGATGATGGGCGTCGCCATCGACAAGGTGGTCGTGCGCCTCGGCGATTCCCGCTTCCCCGTCTCGTCGGGATCGGGCGGCCAGTTCGGCGCGAACTCCTCGACCTCGGGCGTCTATGCCGCCTGCGTCAAGCTGCGCGAGGCGGTGGCGCGCAAGCTCGGCCTCAACGCGCAGGACGCCGTCTTCGAGAATGGCGCGATCCGCTCGGGCGACAGGACCATATCCCTTACCGAGGCGGCCGGATCGAAGCCGATTTCGGCCGAGGACAAGATCGAATGGGGCGACCTTACGGAAACACACCAGCAATCGACGTTCGGCGCGCATTTCGTCGAGGTCGGCGTCGATGCGGCGACGGGCGAGACCCGCCTCCGCCGCATGCTGGCGGTCTGCGCGGCCGGGCGCATCCTCAACCCGATCACCGCCCGCAGCCAAGTCATCGGCGCGATGACGATGGGGGCGGGGGCGGCGCTGTCGGAGGAACTGGTGATCGATACCCGGCGCGGCTTCTTCGTCAACCATGATCTGGCCGGCTACGAGGTTCCCGTCCATGCCGACATCCCCCACCAGGAGGTGATCTTCATGGACGAGACCGACCCGATGTCCTCCCCCATGAAGGCGAAGGGTGTCGGAGAACTCGGCATCTGCGGCGTTTCCGCCGCGATCGCCAACGCCATTTACAACGCCACCGGAATTCGGGTCCGGAGCTATCCCATCACGCTGGACAAGCTCATCGGGGGCCTTCCGGACATCGCCTGAACAGGCGCGCGAGACTTAAACGCAATGCCGCTGCTTGTTTTGCACGCGGCCGATGCAAAGGCGAACGGCGCCATAGCGACAGGAGTGAACGATGCGGACGCATGACGATGTCTTCCATACACCAGCCGTTTTGCGCGGGAGTGTCGACGTGACGCTGCGGATAAACGGAACGGATATGCAGGTGACGATCGAGCCGCGCACCTCGCTCCTGGATGCCTTGCGCGAGCGGCTCGGGCTTACCGGGTCGAAAAAAGGCTGCAACCAGGGGGCCTGCGGCGCCTGCACGGTGCTCGTCGACGGCGACCGTGTGCTCTCCTGCCTGTCGCTCGCCATCCAGATGGAAGGCCGAGAGATCACGACGGTCGAGGGCCTTGAAGGCGATGGCGGACTGCATTCCCTGCAGACGGCCTTCATCGTCCATGACGGTTTTCAGTGCGGCTATTGCACGCCGGGCCAGCTCTGTTCCGCCATCGGCATGGTCCGCGAATTCCGCGATGGCCTTCCGAGCGCCGTGACGGGCGACATGAACGCAACGGACATCGAATTCTCCGATGCCGAGATCAAGGAGCGGATGAGCGGCAATCTCTGTCGCTGTGGGGCCTATGTCGGCATCTGTTCGGCGATTCGCGAGACTTTCGGGGCAGAGGTGTCGCCATGAAGGACTTTTCCTATGCGCGCGCCGAAGGCGTCGAGGATGCGGTCCGCATGATGGCGAGAACGCCCAATGCCCGGTTTCTCGCAGGCGGGACCAATCTCGTCGATCTGATGCGGGAGAATATCGAGCAGCCCGAGGCGCTCGTGGACGTCTCCACGCTGCCGCTCGGCGAGATCGAACGGCATGCGGATGGCGGGCTTTCGATCGGCGCCACGGTGCGCAACACCGCACTCGCCGGCCACGCCGCCGTTCGGCGAGACTATCCGTTCCTCGCCCAGGCCGTGCTGTTCGGCGCGTCCGGGCAGATTCGCAACATGGCGACAGTCGGCGGCAATCTGCTTCAACGCACACGCTGCGCCTATTTTTACGACCTTGCCGCCTGCTGCAACAAGCGCGAGCCCGGCAGCGGTTGCGACGCGATCGGCGGCTTCAACCGCATGCATGCCATACTCGGCGCGTCCGACCGCTGCATCGCCGTACATCCTTCCGATCTCTGCGTGGCGCTGGCGGCGCTGGATACGACCGTGAGCGTGATGGGGCCTGACGGCGGCCGCACCATCCCCTTCGCCGATCTCCATCGCTTGCCGGGCGAGACGCCGCATGTCGAGACCGCGCTCGCACCCGGCGAGCTCATCACGGGCATCCGGATCGCACCGCTCGGCTTCGCGCGCAATTCGCTTTACCGCAAGGTCCGCGACCGGGCGAGCTACGCCTTCGCGCTCGTCAGCGTTGCCGCTGCCCTGGATGTGAAGGACGGCAAGGTCGCGGGCGTGCGCCTCGCGCTGGGCGGCGTCGCCCATAAGCCGTGGCGCGCGGCGGAGGCCGAACGCATCCTCATCGGCGGCGATGCCGGACGGGCGCAGTTCGAGCGCGCCGCCGAGGCGGAACTCGCGCAGGCGCGCGCCTTCGAGCACAACGCCTTCAAGATCGAGCTGGCGCGCCGCACCATCGTCGGCGCGCTGACGGAACTGGCCGAGCAGGGAGACGCCTGATGCCGAACATGCGCAAGATCATGGAGACGGTCGCCCGTTTTATCCCCGACGGCGAGCCCGATCCCCTCATCGGCAAGCACAGCCATGTCAGCCGGCCGGTGGACCGTATCGACGGGCGCCTGAAGGTCACGGGCAAGGCGCCGTTCACCGCGGAATTCGCCATCGACGGCCTGACGCATGCGGCGCTCGCCAACAGCACGATCGCCAAAGGACGCATCGCGCGGATCGACCTGTCCGAAGCGCAGGCCGCGCCCGGCGTCGTTGCCATCCTCACGCATGAGAACGCGCCGCGGCTGAAGCGCCCCTCGCTCCTCAACGTCAACAATGTCGGCAAGGGCGTCGGCAGCAGCGACCTGCCGATCATGCAGGACGACGCGATCCACTATGACGGGCAGGCCGTCGCCGTGGTCGTCGCGCAGACGCTGGAACAGGCAGAACATGCCGCATCGCTGGTGCGGGTGGAGTATGCGGCCGGGACGGCGCGCGTCTCCTTCGACGCGCTGAAAGGCGAGGCGGAAACGCCCTCGGAGGTGCTGGGCGAGGATCCGGAGGTGAGGAAGGGCGATGCGGAAGCCGCCCTGGCGGCGGCGTCGTTTCAGGTCGACAACGTCTACCGCACGCCGCGCCACAACCACAATGCTCTCGAACCGCATGCCACCATCGCGCTCTGGGAGAGCGACGACGAGCTGCTGGTCTATGACAGCACCCAGTTCGTCAACGGCACCAAGCACCAGCTTGCCCGCGTCTTCCGCCTGAAGCCGGACGACGTGCGGGTGATCTCGCCCTTCGTCGGCGGGGCGTTCGGCGGCAAATGGGCGCTCTGGAGCAACACGGTCCTGTGCGCGGCCGCCGCGAAGATCGCCGGGCGTCCGGTCAAACTCTTCCTGTCGCGGGAGGGCACCTTCCGCATCATCGGCGGGCGCACGATGGCCGAGCAGCGCGTGGCGCTCGGCGCGGATCGCGACGGGCGCTTTACCGCGCTTGTCCACACGGGCACGACGGCGACAACGAGCCATGCGAACTTCCCCGAGCAGTTCTCGCTGCTCGCGCGCCACCTTTACGACACCGAAACCAAGCTGATCGGCCAGAAGGTCTTCAATCTCGACACGGTGGCCAACACCTGGATGCGTGCGCCGGGCGAGGCCATGGCGACCTTCGCGCTGGAATCGGCGATCGACGAGCTCGCCCACAAGATGGGGATCGATCCCATCGAGCTGCGCCGGATCAACGAGCCGGAAAAGGACCCCACGAAGGGAACCGCGTTCTCCAGCCGCAACCTTCTCGAAGCCTACAGGCGCGGCGCGGAGAAATTCGGCTGGTCCGGCCGTTCGGCCGAGCCGGGAACGCGCCGCGACGGCAAATGGCTGATCGGGCAGGGGGTGGCGACCGCCTACTACCCGGTCTTCCGGTTTCCGGCGACGGTGCGCGTGCGTCTTGATGCCGACGGCAGCGCGCTGGTGCAGGCCGCGGGAAGCGAGATGGGGATGGGCACCGCGACGGCGCAGATCCAGCACGCCGCCGAACGGCTCGGCCTGCCGATGGACAAGGTATCGTTCGAATACGGCGATTCCGCCCTGCCGGATTCGGCCGTCACGGCGGGCGGATCGAGCCAGACGGCCACCATTATGGCCGCGGTGCAGCCGGCGGTGGAAAAGCTGCACAAGAAGCTGATGGCGCTCGTTACGGACGATTCGCCGCTGGCCGGCGCCAACGACGTCGAGGCGCGCGACGGCGGCCTCTACAGGGTCGGCGAGAGCGGCGCGGGCGAGAGCTATGCGGCGATCCTCCAGCGGGCGGGCCAAGCCTATCTG
Source organism: uncultured Shinella sp. (assembly GCA_946481465.1). The sequence continues at coordinate 4,249 of CAMLOC010000140.1, forward strand.
GAAGTGGAGGCGAGTTCCTCCATGCCCATGGAGACGATGAAATATTCGATGGCCTCCTACGGCGCGCAGTTCTGCGAGGTGCGGGTCAACGCGGAAACCGGCGAGCTGCGCGTCTCGCGATGGCTCGGCTCCTTCGACTGCGGCCGCATCATCAACCCGAAGACGGCGGCCAGCCAGTTTCGCGGCGGCATCATCATGGGCATCGGCATGGCGCTTTCGGAGGAAACCCAGTTCGACGATCGGCGCGGCCGGATCGTCAACCGGTCGCTTGCCGAATACCATATCCCCGTCCATCTCGACGTGCCCGACATAGAGGTGATCTATACCGACATCCCTGACGCGCTGATGCCGCTCGGCGCACGCGGTGTCGGCGAGATCGGCATCACGGGCACCGCGGCGGCGATCGCCAACGCGGTCTTCAATGCGACCGGCAAGCGCATCCGCGACCTGCCGATCACCTTGGACAAGCTGCTCTGATCGCCTGCGTCATTGCGAGGGCGCTTCGAGCTCGATCATCACCGGCGCATGGTCGCTGGTATGGTCCCAGCCGCGCGGCGTGCGGCGGACGCTCGCCTTGCGAAGCCAGAGCGCCAGCGCCCGGCTGAGAAGCAGGTGGTCGATGCGCAGGCCTGCATCCCGCTCGAAGGAATTGCGCCAGTATTTCCAGAAGGTGTAGATGCGTTCGTTCGGATGCAGGTGCCGGATAGCATCGGTCCAGCCTTGGGCCAGCAAATCGGCGTAGGCTTCTCTCACCTCCGGCCGAAACAGCGCGTCGTCGCGCCAGCGCTCCGGTGCATAGACGTCGAGATCGGTCGGCATGACGTTGAAATCCCCAATCAGCGCCACGGGAAGATCAAGCGAGAGCAGGTCGGCCGCATAGGTCTGGAGACGCTCGAACCAGCGCAGCTTGTAGTCGAATTTCGGGCCGGGCGCCGGATTGCCGTTCGGCAGGTACAGGCAGCCGATCAGGATGCCGTCGACAGCGGCTTCGATATAACGTCTGTGGCTGTCGTCGGAATCGCCGGGCAGGCCGCGACGCGTCAGGATAGGGGTTGCCTCCCTGGCGAGGATCGCGACACCGTTCCAGCTTTTCTGCCCATGCCAGACCGCCTCGTATCCCATTCGCTCAAGGTCGCGCCGGGGAAAGCGCTCATCCGGCGACTTGAGCTCCTGCAGGCAGACGATGTCGGGCGCGTCCTGTTCCAGCCATCGCAGAAGGACGGGAAGCCGGGCGTTGATGCCGTTGACGTTGTAGGTGGCGAGTTTCACGAAGCTGCTCCGGGCGCGGCGATGGTCCGAGGGGAAACCGTCCCGGAATTTCAAAGGTTCCCCGCGCTTTTGAACCTCCAAGGACGTGTGCGGCAAGATGCTCTCGCAAGGCATGTTTCCCTGCCATTGCAAAGATTTTGAGCGCTCCTATCTGTGCTCAAGATCGTTGGAGACGACCGCGATGAAGACAATTCCCATCGGTACCCTTTTTGACCCCGCCGCCGAGATCATGCTGCCGCACCGGTGCGACCACGCTGCCCGAACTACAGCTGCGTGCATCTGTTGCGGGCAGGCAGGTCAGGCGATGGACGATGACGGCTGCGGCATCTGCGATGCCTGCCTCGATGCGCCGCTTCAGGCGACCGGCAGTCCTGACGGCCTTGATTTCCCCAATGCCTTTCCCCATCTATCGCTCACTGCCCGTCAACGATGAACTGCCTGCAGCGACGATATCCGTCGCGCGTTCGCAATCATCCGGGTCGGAAGGGCGCTCCCCGAAAGGGTCGAGCGCCCTTCATCATTTCGGGAAGGGGTCGCCGCAGGGTACGGTCACACGGATCGCCGCGAGCGCCAGGTTCCAGCCTTGTCCCTGACCAGCCGCCAGCGGCGCGCATCGACATCCGTGCCGCGGGCCGTGCGATAGGCCGGGACGGAAAGATGAATGTCCTCCCCATCAGGATGCCATTCACCTATCATGGCGATCCCGTCGCCGAACTCGACCACACATGCCTTCCGCAGCTTCGGCATCCTCGACGCGGACCTCGCCGCCCGGAAAGGCGTGACTATGCGGGAAAGAAAAGCGCATCAGCCGACTTGCTCCAGGGAAAGGGAGCCGGCCGGGAGCGGCTTGATCAGCGACTTGGCAGACACGGACGGATCGAGCCAATCCGCCCAGGCATCACGCTCGAGGATGACGATCTGCCGGTCGTGATAAGGGGCGATATCGGGACCGGGCGGCATGGTCAGCATGGTGAAGGCCTCGCCGACCTCGTCGGTCGCGCGCCAGATGCCGGCAATGGCGAAGATCGGCTCTCCGAGCTTGCGAAACAGCCATTTGTCTTTGCGCTTTTTCCCTTTCTCGACCGGTTCGGTGAACTCGTAGAACCCGTCCGCCACGATAAGGCAGCGGTTCGAGGCGAAATCGCGGCCCTCCGAACGAAAGTTGTAAACCGGCTTCTTAGTCGGGCTTGGCCAGCTCCAACGACGCTGGACAAGCTCGCCAACCCCGCGTTCGCCGTCTACCGTGCGAACGATCGGCGCCGTATCGGTGATCTTGATATCCTCGCGCGCCGCGATGTTCGGCCGACCCTCCGGAAAGCGAATTTTGATCTTGAGGTGCTCGAAGTTTTCGATGACCGAGTCCAGTTCGACCATCAGCCTGTAGTCGTTGCACATGGTCCCTCCTGCGGCTCGGCCATATCTCGGCCTCGCAGTAATGTAGCGCGGGTGCCGCAGATTTCGATGCGGTTGGCCAAGCCAATTGATGATCACCTAGATCTCGAAGTGGAGTTGATCGTCCGGGCCACGCGCGAGGTCGTCGGAAAAGGAAGACAGGGTGACGCCGAGGAGCCGGATGCCTTTCGCCGTCGGGAACAGAGGGTCGAGGAGTGTCTGGACCGTCGCTACGATTTCATCCTGCGATCCGAACGAGGCGGCTTCGGTCCGGCTCCGCGTAATGATCTGGAAGTCGGCATACTTCACCTTCAGGGTGACGGACCGACCGTGCAGGCTTTTGGCCTCGCAGTGCCGCCAGACCTTGTCGACAAGCGGGGGAATCTCGGCGCGGGCTCTATCAGCGTCGAAGATATCCGTCATGAACGTGTCCTCAGCGCCGACCGACTTGCGCACGCGATCCGGCCGGACCGGTCGATCGTCGATGCCGCGGGAGATGTTGTAGTACCAGGCGCCCGACTTGCCAAAATGCTCCTGCAAGTAGGCCAGTGACTTCGATCGCAGGTCACCGCCCGTCAGGATGCCGAGCTGCTTCATCTTCTCGAACAGGGTGCGTTCGATCCTGATCAGCTCGTCGGGTTTCAGGAGCGAGGTGTTCGTCCGGAACGCGCGGGTGTGATCGATGAGCCACAAGGTCCAGTCCTTCGTCCACAGGACGTTGCCCCTGTTGCGGTCCCGGTTCTGGATCAGCTCGTCCCAGACGCGCATGATGTGAATCTGCCGCTGCGTCCGCTGCGGATCGGGCCCCATCATCGCGGTGTCGCCCAGCTTCATGCGCCCGCTCTCGTCGAACATCACGTCGTCGATCCACCAGGTGACGGCGGCCTGCTTGCCTTTGTAGCGGCGTTCCACCGACATCGGCACCGTG
>CAMLOC010000141.1 GCA_946481465.1 uncultured Shinella sp.
GCTTTTCCTCGCGCTCTCATGGTACGCGTTGCGAGACAGGTTTTAGGCCAATGTTTACAGACTGTTGCCGGCGGCGGACGAGTTGGCGGAAGCAAAATTCATAATTTCACATAACTGAGTCTGGCATTTTTAAATCGATTAGATTATTGATGCCCCAACCTTTGAAGATCGAGAGAATCGATATGAGCAGTCAGATCATTCCTGTTGAACCTTTTGATTGTGTCGTTTTCGGCGGCACGGGCGATCTTGCCGAGCGCAAGCTTCTGCCGGCCCTTTATCACCGGCAGGTCGAAGGCCAGTTCACGGAGCCGACCCGCATCATCGGCGCGTCGCGTTCGGTCATGACCCACGAGGAATATCGCAAATTCGCGCAGGACGCGCTGAAGGAGCACCTGAAGGCCGGCGAATATGACGATGCGCAGGTCGCCACCTTCCTGAACAGGCTTTTCTACGTGCCGGTCGATGCCAAGGGCAATAATGGCTGGGACGTGCTGAAGAAGCTGCTGGACGAGGGCAAGGAGCGCGTGCGCGCCTTCTATCTGGCCGTCGCGCCCGGCATTTTCGGCGATATTGCCGACAAGATCCGCGAGCACAAGCTCATCACCCGCTCGACCCGCATCGTCGTTGAAAAGCCTATCGGCCGCGATCTGGCTTCCGCGCAGGAACTGAACGACACCATCGGCCACGTCTTCAAGGAAGAGCAGATCTTCCGTATCGACCACTATCTCGGCAAGGAGACGGTGCAGAACCTGATGGCGCTGCGTTTCGCCAACGCGCTCTACGAGCCGCTGTGGAACTCCGCCCATATCGACCATGTGCAGATCACGGTGGCCGAGGCCGTCGGCCTCGAAAGCCGCGCCGGGTACTACGACAAGGCCGGCGCGCTGCGCGACATGGTGCAGAACCACATTCTCCAATTGCTCTGCCTCGTCGCCATGGAAGTGCCCTCCTCCATGGACGCGGAGGCCGTGCGCGACGAGAAGCTTAAAGTTCTGCGCGCCCTGAAGCCGATCGACCAGTACAATGTCGAGCGTCTTACCGTGCGCGGCCAGTACCGCGCGGGCGCCTCGGCCGGCGGCCCGGTCAAGGGCTATCTCGAGGAACTGGAAGGCGGCGTCTCCAACACCGAGACCTTCGTCGGCATCAAGGCCGAGATCGGCAACTGGCGCTGGGCGGGCGTGCCCTTCTACATCCGCACGGGCAAGCGGCTTGCCGCGCGCATGTCGGAGATCGTCATCACCTTCAAGCCGATCCCGCATTCGATCTTCGATCCCTCGGCCGGCCGCATCGAGGCGAACCAGCTGATCATCCGCCTGCAGCCGGACGAAGGCGTCAAGCAGTCGCTGATGATCAAGGACCCCGGCCCGGGCGGCATGCGCCTTCGCAACGTTTCGCTCGACATGAGCTTCGCCGAGGCCTTCGACGCCCGCAATGCGGACGCCTACGAGCGGCTGCTGCTCGACGTCATCCGCAACAACCAGACGCTCTTCATGCGCCGCGACGAGGTGGAAGCCGCATGGCGCTGGATCGACCCGATCCTGAAAGCCTGGGAAGCGACCGGCCAGCAGGCGCAGGGCTACACCGCCGGCACCTGGGGCCCGAGCCAGGCCATCGCCCTCATCGAGCGCGACGGCCGCACCTGGCACGAATCGTAAGGAAGCCCGATGAGCGCGAGACTGCATGAATTCAAGGATGGCGCGGCGCTTGCCGAAGGGCTTGCCGACCGGGTTGCCGCGGCGCTCGCCGACGCCGTTGCCACACGAGGCCGAGCCAGCATCGCGGTCTCCGGCGGCTCGACGCCGAAGGCCTTCTTCAAGGCCTTGTCGCGCCGCGACATCGACTGGGGCAAGGTGACGATCACCCTCGTCGACGAGCGTTTCGTGCCGGCCGACAATTCGCGCTCGAACCACCTGCTCGTCGCCGACAACCTGCTGCAGGACAAGGCGAAGGCGGCGGGTTTCCTGCCGCTCTACCGCGACGCCGGCAGCGCGGAAGAGACCGCCAAGATCGTCTCGGCGGATGCCGGCGCACTCGGCCATCCCTTCGACGTCGCCATCCTCGGCATGGGAACGGACGGCCACACCGCCTCGTTCTTCCCCGGCGGCAGCCGGCTTGCCGAGGCGATCTCGCCCGCAACGCCGCGCGGCGTGATCACCATGGAGGCGGAAGGCGCCGGCGAGACCCGCCTCACCTTCACCTTCGCCAGCCTCCAGGACGCCCGCCTCCTGGTGCTGCATATCGAAGGCCAGGGCAAGAAGGACGTGCTGGCCGCGGCGGAAGCGGACGGACCGGAAACCGACATGCCGATCCGCGCCGTCCTGCGCCGCACGGCAACGCCGGTCGATATCTACTGGGCGCCCTGAAGCACCCTGCCGGGTAACACCGGTTCCACCCGGCGCATAACGCCGATGATCGAAGCGGACAGCGCAGCTTTCCCGCGCGTCGTCCCATGCGAAAATGCCATCGAGAAAGGTAAGGATAGCTCCCATGTCCGCCGACAAACGCATCGAAGCCATTACCGCCCGCATCGTCGAGCGCTCGAAGCCGCATCGCCTGCCCTATCTCGAGCGTGTGCGCGCCGCCATTTCCAAGGGCGTGCATCGCTCGGTGCTCTCCTGCGGCAACCTCGCGCACGGCTTCGCCGTCTGTTCCCCCGCCGAGAAGGATGCGCTCGCCGGCGACCGTGTCCCGAACCTCGGCATCATCACCTCCTACAACGACATGCTCTCGGCCCACCAGCCGTTCGAGACCTATCCGGCGCTGATCCGCGAGGCCGCACGGGAGGCGGGCGGCGTGGCGCAGGTGGCCGGCGGCGTGCCGGCCATGTGCGACGGCGTCACGCAGGGCCAGCCGGGCATGGAACTGTCGCTCTTCTCGCGCGACCTCATCGCCATGGCGGCCGGCATCGGCCTCTCGCACAACATGTTCGATTCGGTCGTCTATCTCGGCGTCTGCGACAAGATCGTGCCGGGCCTCACCATCGCGGCGCTGACCTTCGGCCACCTGCCCGCCGTGTTCATCCCCGCAGGCCCCATGACCTCCGGCCTGCCGAACGACGAGAAGGCCCGCGTGCGCCAGCTCTACGCCGAAGGCAAGGCCGGCCGCGAGGAACTGCTGGAGGCCGAATCCAAGTCCTATCACGGCCCCGGCACCTGCACCTTCTACGGCACCGCCAATTCCAACCAGATGCTGATGGAGATCATGGGCTTTCACATGCCCGGCGCCTCCTTCATCAATCCCGGCACGCCGCTGCGCGACGCGCTGACCAAGGAGGCGGCCAAACGCGCGCTCGCCATCACCGCGCAGGGCAACGAATTCACGCCGGCCGGCGAGATGATCGACGAACGCTCGATCGTCAACGGCGTCGTCGGCCTGCATGCCACGGGCGGCTCGACCAACCACACGCTGCACCTTCTCGCCATGGCGCGCGCCGCCGGCATCGTGCTGACATGGCAGGACATTTCGGAACTTTCCGACGTCGTGCCGCTGCTTGCCCGCGTCTATCCGAACGGCCTTGCCGACGTGAACCATTTCCACGCCGCCGGCGGCATGGGCTTCCTCATCCAGGAACTTCTGAAGACCGGCATGCTGCATGACGACGTGCGCACCGTCTACGGCCAGGGCCTCAAAGCCTATACGATTGATCCGAAACTCGGCGCGGACGGGGCGATCGTGCGCGAACGCGCGCCGAAGGTCAGCCACGACCCGAAGGTGCTCGCCAGCATCGAGACCCCCTTCCAGCCGACGGGCGGCCTGAAGATGCTGACCGGCAATATCGGCAGCGCCGTCATCAAGATCTCGGCGGTCAAGCCCGAGCGCCACCTCATCGAGGCGCCGGCAAAAGTGTTCCACGACCAGCTCGAGCTCAATGCCGCCTTCAAGGCCGGCGAGCTGACGGGCGATTTCATCGCCGTCGTGCGCTTCCAGGGCCCGAAGGCGAACGGCATGCCGGAACTGCACAAGCTGACCACCGTGCTCGGCATTTTGCAGGACCGCGGCCAGCGCGTCGCGCTTCTCACCGACGGGCGCATGTCCGGCGCGTCGGGCAAGGTGCCCGCCGCCATCCATGTCACGCCCGAGGCGGTCGACAACGGCCCGATCGGCCGCATCCGCAACGGCGACATGATCCGCCTCGACGCCACCCACGGCACGATCGAGGTCCTGGTGAACGCCGCCGAATTTTCCGCCCGCCCGCAGGCGAGCGCCGATCTTGCCGGCAACGAATTCGGCATGGGCCGCGAGCTTTTCGCCCCCTTCCGCGCCATCGCGGGACCGGCCGATCATGGGGCGAGCGTGTTGTTTGCCTGACGGGTTGGGGCGATGCCCCTCATCCGGCCTGCCGGCCACCTTCTCCCCGCAAGCGGGGAGAAGGGAACAAGAGGCTGGGCCTCTCTCCCTGTTCAGCGTCTATATTCGGGAAAGCTGAGCGGCATTCCCCTTCTCCCCGTTTACGGGGAGAAGGTCGCGGCAGCGGGATGAGGGGCGCGGCTCCTCCGGGACGTCAGCTATAGATATCCAGCGTCCGGCCCTGGTGGTTGCGGTGCGTCGAATAGACGAAGATGCGCTGCAAATCCTTGTCGGAGAGCAGGCGCAGGAAGCGGGCCTCGACGACGTCGTTGGTATAGACGCGCTGCGTCAGGCAGCCGATCATCGGCAGGCGGGCGCTAACGATGTCGAGATAGAAATTGCGCGGCAGCTGGAACTTCGTCGTCATGGTGATGACGGCGCCGCTGCGCGACAATTTGGTGATGAGGCAGCGGCGGGAGACGAGATTGACGAGGCCGCCATTCTCGGTGAACTCGATGCGCGCCTCGTTGCACGTATCCTCCATCGGGAAGCTCTTCTCCCGATCGTACATGAAGGACTCTTCCTTGCTCAGGTAATTGTTACGCGGTACGGATCCCTGAATACCCATCGGCCCCTTGCCCCCGGCATTGTCTGCATTCGAAAAAAGCCTAAGGGAACAACGCTTAACATCGGGTTGCGCGGCAGGGCTAAATCCTGCCGCACCCCGTTTTTCAGGACGCGCGATAGCTCTTTCCGGCGGCGTCGAAGAGGTGCAGCTTCGCCCTGTCCGCGGTGAGGCGCACCCGGTCGCCGCGCCTGACGCCGAGGATGCCCGGGATCTTCGCGATGATCGGCTCGCCCTCGACGAGGCCGTCGATATAGAGCAGCGTCACCTCGCCGAGCGCCTCGACGATCGACACCGTGCCCTCGAAGAGGAAATCCTCGCCCGTGGTGATCTGAAGATCCTCCGGCCGCACGCCGAAGCTCGCCGTCTTGCCGACCTCGCCGGCCGCCGTCGGGATGTCGACGCTGGAATGGCGCCCGCCCGTCAGCTCCAGGGCGGTCGAAGCGCCCGCCGACGTGATCTTGGCGGGAATGACGTTCATGGCGGGCGAGCCGATGAAGCGGGCGACGAAGAGGTTGGCCGGGCGCTCATAGAGTTCGAGCGGCGCGCCGACCTGCTCGATATGGCCGGCCGAGAGCACGACGATGCGGTCCGCGAGCGTCATCGCCTCCACCTGGTCGTGCGTCACGTAGATCATGGTCGTATCGGCCATCTGCTCGTTGAGCTTGGCGATCTCGATGCGGGTGGCTACGCGCAGCGCCGCGTCGAGGTTGGACAGCGGCTCGTCGAACAGGAAGACCTTCGGGTTGCGGCAGATGGCGCGGCCGATGGCGACGCGCTGGCGCTGGCCGCCGGAGAGCGCCTTGGGCAGGCGGTCGAGATATTTCGTAAGCTGCAGGATATCGGCGGCCGAGCGCACGCGCCGGTCGATCTCATCCTTGCTTTCGCCGGCGATGCGCATGCCGAAGGCCATGTTGTCGTAGACGGTCATGTGGGGGTAGAGCGCGTAGGATTGGAACACCATGGCGATGCCGCGCTTGGAGGGCGGCACGTCGTTGACGCGCTCGCCGTCGATCGTCATCTCGCCGCCGGTGATCTCCTCCAGACCCGCGATCATGCGCAGCAATGTGGACTTGCCGCAGCCGGACGGGCCGACGAAGACGATGAACTCGCCCTGCTTGATATCGAGATCGATGCCGTGGATGACGTCCACCGCGCCGTAGGACTTGCGGATATCCTTGAGTACCAGCCCTGTCATGTCTCTCTCCCTCTAATTCTTCAGACGAAACGGGCGAAGAACCCGCTCCATGCCGGAAGTTCGATGTTTTGCGCGTGCATCATGCTGTCGAACCCGTGGCCTTCCAGCGCCTCCAGCGTGCCGTCCGGCAAATCCGCAAGGCGCGCGATCGGGCTCATGTTGAAGGCGCAGAAGACCTTCTCGTTGCCGTGCGTGCGCACGAAGGAGAGGATCGCGCCCTCGGCCGACTGAAACGCGATCTCACCCTTCACCAAGGCCGCGTGCTGCTTGCGGAAGGCAAGGAAGCGCCGGTAATGCGCAAGCACCGAGGCAGCGTCGCCCTCCTGCACGTCGACGGCGCGCTCCAGATGGGCGGGCGGGACCGGCAGCCAGGGCCTTCCGTCGCTGAAGCCGCCGGACGGCTGGCCACTGTCCCATACCATCGGCGTGCGGCAGCCATCGCGGCCCTTGAAATCCGGCCAGAACTGGATGCCGTAGGGATCCTGCAGGTCCTCATAGGCAAGCTCCGCCTCCGGCAGGGCCAGTTCCTCGCCCTGGTAGATGCAGACCGAGCCGCGCAAACACATCAGGAGGCTCGCCAGGAGCTTGGCATGGGCCTCGTGATCGGTGACGGCGCCGCCCCAGCGGCTGATATGGCGCATGACGTCGTGGTTGGAGAAGGCCCAGCAGACCCAGCCCTCGGGCGCGGCCTTTTCCAGCGCATGCTGCGTCTCGGCGACGAAGGCCGGTGTCAGCGGATCGGGCGCCAGGAATTCGAAGGCGTAGCACATGTGCATCTTGTCGCCGCCGGAGGTGTATTCGCCGGCGATTTCGAGGCCGCGCTGGCTGTCGCCCACCTCGCCGACGGCGGCGATGGCCGGGAATTCCTCCATCAGCGCGCGGAAACGCTTCAGGAAGTCCAGGTTCTCCGGCTGGTTCTTGTCGTAGATATGCTCCTGGTAATTGTAGGGGTTCACGGCCGGCGCGGTCTGGGCGTTGCGGCGCTCGGGGGCGAGCGACGGGTTGTCGCGCAGCTCCTTGTCGTGGAAGTAGAAATTGATCGTGTCGAGCCGGAAGCCGTCGACGCCGCGCTCCAGCCAGAAGCGGGCGACCGAGAGCAGCGCGTCCTGGACGTCGGGATTGTGCAGGTTGAGGTCCGGCTGCGAGGTCAGGAAATTGTGCATGTAATATTGCAGGCGCGTCGGGTCCCATTGCCAGGCCGAACCGCCGAAGATCGACAGCCAGTTGTTGGGCGGCGTGCCATCCGGCTTGGAATCGGCCCAGACATACCAGTCCGCCCGCGGATTGGTGCGCCGGGAGCGGCTTTCGACGAACCAGGGATGCTTGTCGGAGGTGTGCGACAGGACGAGGTCGATCATCACGCGGATGTTGAGGCGGTGCGCCTCGGCGATCAGCGCGTCGAAATCGGCAAGCACGCCGAAGATCGGGTCGACGTCCTGGTAGTCCGAGACGTCGTAGCCGAAATCCTTCATCGGCGAGGTGAAGAAGGGCGAGATCCAGATCGCGTCCACGCCAAGGGACGCGACATGGGCAAGCCGCTCGGCAATGCCCCTCAGGTCGCCGATGCCATCGCCGTTGGTGTCCTGGTAGGAGCGCGGATAGATCTGGTAGATCACCGCGCCGCGCCACCAGTCCTTGTCGGGTACGAGGAGGGTGGAATCCGACATCGTCATGCTGCTTGTCCTGTGCATTGTGTTCTACGCAAAACCGCTTCGATCGCCT
>CAMLOC010000142.1 GCA_946481465.1 uncultured Shinella sp.
ACACCTATCTTTGAAATATGGCGTTGGGAATTCGACTGTGCGGCGCGGTCCTGCTCCCCGGCGGGGAGAGGGTGCCCCGAGGGGTCGTTTGCGGGGGCGTCGCGGTTGGAAGTCCTTGTTTTTTCTAGCCCCGGCACCCCCTCATCCGCCTGCCGGCACCTTCTCCCCGCTGGGGAGAAGGGAAGAGTGGCGGCGGTTTCATGTCCTATGCGATGGTGGGGGGCGGGCAGAGGGGGTATCATGCCGGCATTGCTCCCGCGGGCGCGAGCCTGTATGCCGCGTTCATGCGCCTTCGTTCCGATATCTTCGTTTCCGCCCTGATGCGCCGCGTCTTTTCCCGCGGCGATTTTGCGGCCGTCGAGGCGAAGGGGGCGGAGGAGGCGGGGGCGGTGTTCGTGCGGCAGGTGTTCCGCGACGGTTCGGAAAGCCTCCATGCCCCGGCGCCGCAGAGCTTCTTCGAGGCCGAGGAGAGCGGGCTCAGGCGCTTCGAGACGCGGCTGGAGCGGGTGGAAGCATCGGCGGTGGCCGAGGCGCTGGCGCGCGAACGGCGCTTCGACGGCGACCTCTGGGTGGTGTCGATCGAGACGGACGAGCTCGGCGACCTTATCGACTTTGCCGGGGCAGAGCCGAAGGACGACGGGTTCTTCCGGCGCTAGGACATTTCCCCCGGCCTGTTCCCGCGGGAACATCGCCGGGGCCCGGGGCATGGCAGAAGGGAGGCACACAGGCACTCGCCTGTGTCGAACCCTCGGAGAAACGTCATGTTCATCGTGCTGCCCGCTCTTGCACTCTTGATTTCGGGAATGTTCGTCGTGACCATGCTGGCCGCGCTCTCGGCCGAGCGCAACGAAGCCGCGGCGATCCGCGTGCCGGCCCGGCGCCGGATTTTCTGATAGAAAAACTCAGCCGGCGGCGCGGTGCCGTGCGGCTTCGGAGGACCTGCCATGGTGATCCTGCCCGTTCGACTGCGCGTCGTCGCCATTGGCCGCCTTCGGCAGGCCGTTGCCATTCGTGTAGCTGTCCGCCCGCTGCCAGCTTTCGACACGGTCGATCGCCTCGGCCGGGTCTAGCGCCGCAAGCAACGCCGCCGCGCCGCCTTCGGCCAGGTGCGGGTAGATCTTCGCCAATACGAACAGGCTGTCCTCCTCCGGCACGTCGAGCGCCAGCAGGGTCTCGGCAAGCTGCCGTCCCGATACGTCGAGAAGGATGCGCTCGGACAGCCACTGGCTGGAGCCGAGCGCGTCGGCGAGCGTGACGGCCAGCATGCCGGCCTCGCCCGCACGCGCAAAGCGCACGAACAGCGCCTGGTGGGCCTCGCTCGCCGGTTCGAGGCCGGCAGGGGCCTCGACCGCGGGCGTTGCGGCGCGCACCAGGGCGCGAAGTTCCTCGCGGATCTGTTCTTCCCGCTCCAGCCTTGCCGCTTCCTTCAGCGAGGCCGCGCGGTCCTCGCCGGCCCTGCGGCTGGCATGGTCCTGGTGGCTGGCGACCAGCGCCTCGACCACGGCGGGCGAGAGGTCGTCGCGCCGGCCGATGGCGCGGGCATGTTCCGGCCCGGCGGCGCGCAGGATGCGCAGCAGCGTCTGGTCGGCGATGGCCCTGGAGCCCATGAGGAAGATGGCGGCGACGGCGATCGGCCGCGTGGCGATGAAGAGGGCGGTCTCGTCCGGCACCTGCGGGCAGCGCGAGAGCGCGGCGACGGCCTGCCGGCGGGCCTCCTCGGTGGAGGCCTCGTAGAGCGGCTCGAAGAGTTCAGCGAACTGGCGCAGATCCGAGCGCGAGGGAAAACGCAGGCTCTCGAAGCTGGAGACCGTGGCCATCAGCACGATGTCCTTCGCCCGCCCCGCCTGCGGTCTTTCCAGTTCGCGAAACCTGTCCGCCACAAAACACCCGTCAAATCCCCGGAGCGGCAGCCCCTTGCCGCTTCCAAACCGTTCATGAAAAGTAGAGGAAAAGCGTTAGCGGACCGTTAACCTTGCTCGCGCGGAAACCGCAATGTTTACAAGGTAGTGTCGCCGGGGTTGCAGACGGGGCGCGTACCGTATCGGGGCAGGTGCCCGATTGCGTGCCCGCCGCCCGCCCTGTGCCGCAGGGAACAGCGCACACGCGCTCTTCACGCTAGTGTTAACAGCATGTTAACCCGACAGTCGCTAGTTTTAGGGACATGGATCGGCTCGTCTATTGCGATGGACGTGTTATGATTCGATCATGTGAACGGTGGTTCCGTCGAAAGGCGCCCGCCGTTCCGCGAGGGAAAGGTGCGATGTTCCGGATGCCGGACGGTCGCCAGACACATTCCCGTGAAGGGGAAACTTCTGGTCCCGTATCGCCGTTTTCCACCCGTATGCGACTGGGGAGGCATCGATCTCATGTCGCGTCCGGGTGTGACGGAACCGGATGCACCGGCCCGTGGAAACGGGCAGGGTGAGATTTGTAGGAGTGCTTCATCCGTCTCGATTCTTCTTTTGGAGGCGAGAATGGCAGACGTGGTACGATTGAAGGAATGGCTCGCGCGGACGCCGCGACGTGACACCATTCGCCGTGAGGCTCCGGCCCAGGTTCTTCTTTTCACCGGCGTGCGATACGAACGCCTGACGCCCGCCATGCTGGCGGCCCGCAGCAAGGCGGCAAAGCAGGGCGCGCAGGACACCGCCCGCCGGCCCTGACTATCTTCCGGTCGCTGCGCGTGGTGCGGCGACCTCTCCTCCGTCATGGCCGGGCTTCACCCGACCATCCACAGCAGCGCGTGCCGCGTGGACCCTCGGGTAAAGCCCGAGGATGACGACAAAGGGCGAGGCGCCGCTGTCGCCAAACAAGGCTCTCCTCGGAGCGATCCTTCCTATTGTTCCGCCGCGAAGGGCTCGCAGCCCGCATCCGCCAGGAAGGCCGCAGCCGCTTCCTCCCGGCTCTGCGTCGGCACGAAGGTGCGCAGCACGGCATAGCCTTCCTCGCCGCGCATCTCCACCAGGATCGACTGTTCCAGCTCCGCCGGCACGGCCTTGCGGATGGCGATGAGCTGGATGGGCGTTGCGACCAGCGTGTCGAGCGCGCCGTTGACCGAGGTGCGGTCGTTCATGCTGAACACCTCGTTGGAGGCGCTGTCATAGACGGCCAGCGACCAGAAGGGCACCTCGCCCTCGGCAAACAGCCGGATGGGCCCGGTGTCCACCGAAAAGGCGCAGACCGCCGTCTTCATCGCGGGGTCGTCGTTGATCGGGGCGAGCGTTTCGCCGCCGCTTGCCAGCGGGAAGAAGCGGTTCGCCTCGCCGAAGGCCTGGACGCGGGTATAGGCGTCGCGGCCGGTGAAGCTCGGCAGCGAGAGGATGATGACGATGTGCAGCAGCGCCGCCCCGACGAGGCCGATGGCGATGGCATAGAAGAGGCTACGCATCGGCACAATCCAGCCGCGTGATGCCGGGCATGGCAAGGTCGATGACGCCGGAACTGCCGGCCGTCGGCGTGTCGAGCAGCGTCATGACGAGAAGGAACGGCGCCTTGCCCTCCGGCACCGCCAGCCAGTTGCCCGGCGTCGCAGAAGAGGCGATGCGGATGGAGAAGGTGCTGTCGGCGCCGCGCAGCACCGACCAGGCGTTGAGGCCCGTGGGCAGGTCGGGGCGGGCGCCCTCCAGCGGATTGCCGTTGCGGTCGGCCGCATGCAGCGTCCAGAGCCGCGCCGGCGGCGTGATGCCGCGGATCTCGTAGCGGCAGTTCTCCACCAGCGTGCGGCTCTCGCTGTCGGTGGCGGCGGTGAAGGTCAGGCCCTCGGCGCCGCCGAGCAGCAGCTTGCCGTCCCGCGCCCGGTGCGCCTTTGCATAGGGGTCGGCGTCGACCGTCTGGGCGGCGGGAAAGGCGGTCCACGGCCCGAGCGCGATGGCGCCGAAGCCGACCGTCGCGCGCAGCGCGTAGATCGAGCTCAATATGCCGAGGCCGAAGGCGACGGCGAGCGCTGTGGCGATGACGAGGGGCGTGCGGAACAAGGCGATCGACCGTTGGAATCAGGTTGCCGTCACTCTGTCCGGTTCGCCGGAGCAAGGTCAAGCGCTGCGTCGAGCGCGGCGACCCGTCCGTCGGCCTTCAGCGCCTTCGCCGCGCCAAGGTCCCGGGCGACATCCTTCAGGAGCTTGGTCACGTCGGCCGACAGCGAGCGCGGGCGCACGAGCGCGGGCAGGGTGTTCTCGTCGCTCGATGTCGCCGCCACCTCGCTTGCCGCCTTGCCGTCCGGCAGCGGGTTCTCGATGCCGGGGATGGGGCGCAGCTCGATGCCCTGGTGGGCATAGTCCATCAGGCGCTTGAAGGTCATGGCGGGCAGCGAGCCGCCGGTCATGTTGTTCGTCGAGGTGTAGTCGTCGTTGCCGAACCAGACGGCCGCCGTGTAGTTGCCGGTGAAGCCGACATACCAGGCGTCGCGATAGGCCTGGGTGGTGCCCGTCTTGCCGCCCGAGACGATGCCGCGGTCGAGCGCGCCGCGCCGCGCCGTGCCGCTGACCGGGATGGTGACGAGGATGCGGTTCATCGAGGACATGGCCGCCTGCGACAGCACTTCTCTCGCCGGCGGCGCGTCGCGGCCGAAATCGTAGAGGATGTCGCCGTCGTAGTTGAGGATCTGGCTGATGCCGTGGCGGCGCGACTGGAGGCCGCCGGCGGGGAAGACGGCATAGCCCGTCGCCTGGTCCAGCACGGTGACCTCGGACGTGCCGAGCGGCATGGTCTTGTCGGTGCGGATCGGCGTTTCGACGCCCATGGCCTTCGCCAGTTCCGCGATGCGCTTCGTGCCGAGCTTCTCCTTGGCGAGGCGCACCGGCACGGTGTTGATCGACTTCGCCATCGCCGTCATCAGCGTCATGCGGCCGGCATAGCTGCGGCCGTAGTTCTGCGGCGACCAGCCGCCCCAGCTGATCGGCGCGTCGACGATGGTCGTTTCCGGCGTCATGCCCGATTCCATCGCGGCGGCGTAGGTATAGGCCTTGAAGGACGAGCCCGGCTGGCGCAGGGCGCGCGTGGCGCGGTTGAACTGGCTCTCGCCATAGTCGCGCCCGCCGACCATGGCGCGCACGGCGCCGCCGTTCTCCACCATGACCAGCGCGCCCTGCTTGACGCGGTAGCTCTCGCCGTACTGGCGCAGGCCGCTTTCCACCGCCTCCTCGGCGGCCGCCTGCAGGCCCATGTCGATGGTCGTGCGCACGACGAGGGAATGCTGGGCGAAGGGCTTTGCGATGCGCTGCACCTCCTCGAAGGCCCAGTCGAGGAAGAAATCGGGCGCGGTCTTCTCGTTGCGGTCGATGACGGTGGCGGGATTGCGCCGCGCGGCGATCACCTGGCCCTCGGTCATCAGCCCGCCCTGCACGAGATTGGTCAGGACTTCGTTGGCCCTTGCGCGGGCGGCGGGCAGGTTGACATGCGGGGCGTAGCGGGCGGGCGCCTTGAACAGGCCGGCGAGCATGGCGGATTCGGCAAGGTTCACGTCCGTCACGTTCTTGCCGAAATAGAACTGCGCCGCCGCGGCCGCGCCAAACGTGCCGCCGCCCATATAGGCGCGGTCGAGATAAAGGCGCAGGATTTCCTTCTTGGAGAGGTTGGCCTCCAGCCAGAGGGCGAGGAAGGCCTCCTTGATCTTGCGCTCGATGGTGCGCTCGTTGGACAGGAACAGGTTCTTCGCAAGCTGCTGGGTGAGCGTGGAGCCGCCCTGCACGACGCCGCCGGCGCGCGCATTCTCGTTCATGGCGCGGGCAAGGCCGAGGAAATCGATGCCGAAATGGCTGAAGAAGCGGCGGTCCTCCGTCGCCAGCACAGCCTTGATCAGGTGGTCGGGCAGTTCGTCGATCGGCGCGGAATCCTCGTGGATGATGCCGCGATGGCCGATCTCGTTGCCGTAGCGATCGAGGAAGGTGACGGCGAAATCGCTTTGCGCCCGCCAGTTGCCCTTGGTCTCCTCGAAGGCGGGGAGCGCGAGGGCGAGCAGCAGGATGAAGCCGGCCGTGCCGAGGTTCATGCCTTCGCCGGCGACCTCGAAGACGGCCTTCTTCCAGCCCTTCACATGGAAGCGGCGGGAGAAGATGGTGATCTCCTCCCAGATCTCGGCCGCGCGGAACCCGGCGTTCCAGACCGTGGAATCGATCCAGGAATCGATGCGCAACAGGAAATGCCGCTTGCGGCGGCGGGGTCTTTTCGGCGTCTGGCTGTCGTCTTCCACGGTTCGCATACCTTCCGGCGGGGGCGGGGCGCAGCCTGCCTGCACTGGGTTAACGTCCTCTCACCACCGGTTTATTCGATGAGGATATCAGGCTTTTGAAGCGAGCAGAACGGATTTCGCGCGGGACGGTTAGCGGCGGGGCCCTTGACCTTTGCGACCAAGGGGTTCAGGGGTCGGGCATGACCACGCGCCCTGCCGAAGACCTGCCGTTCTGGAAGACCAAGACGCTCGCCGAGATGACCGACCCGGAATGGGAGAGCCTGTGCGACGGCTGCGGGCTGTGCTGTCTCAACAAGCTGGAGGACTGGGACACGGGCGAGATCGTCTGGACCTCGATCCGCTGCGTGCTGCTCGACGGGGAAAGCTGTCGATGCTCGGACTACGAGAACCGGCAGGCGACGGTGCCCGACTGTATCCGGCTGACGGTGGAGAGCGTGGAAAAGATCTCCTGGCTGCCGCCGACCTGCGGCTACCGCCTCATCCGCGACGGCGAGGACCTC
The DNA here is from genome assembly GCA_946481465.1 of uncultured Shinella sp. The sequence goes on from CAMLOC010000142.1 coordinate 6,688, forward strand.
TACTGGTGGCACCCGCTGGTTTCCGGCGATCCCGACACCGTGCACCAGGCCGGCATTTCCGCCCGCGGCCGCACGGTGAGCGAGGAGGGCCTCGATGTCGACGACTACGAGGACTATCTCGTGACCTGGCCGCTGGAGGTGGGCGAAGGGAAATAGCCTCCCGAAAGGTTTTCATGAAAATAGGAAAATAGTCCTTGACGGCGTGACGGTGGTCTGATAAGGTCATGGCATAGTCGGAAAGGTGCGGGCGGAGGGATCCGGCCCGGTTTTCCCGGAGGCCGGGGGAGCGGTGAGCTTCGCCCGCGGACGGCTTTTCGCATTCGACGCAGGAATTTATTGACAGGCGCTCGTTCCCTTCGGACCGGGCGCCTTTTCATTTGGAGTCTCGGCATGGAAGCGGATCTGGCGATCGATCTCGATCTTTTCGGCGTCCTCCCGGCGCCGGTCTATGACGGGCTCGGGGAGCGGCGGGCGGGCCTGGAGGGCGGCGCGGCGCCGCTGCTCGACACGAAGGCCGAGGCGCCGCTCGATCCGTTTCTCGACATGCAGGCCATGCTGCTCGAAATGACCAAGGAGCTGCGCGAGCGCTTCCAGCGCTTCCAGAGCCAGAAGGCATGGGCCGAGGCGGACGCCGATGCGGCCGGGGAGGAGGCCTTGCGCAAGCAGGCCCAGGCCGACGCCAAGGCGGCGATCGAGGCGGTCTCGCTGATCGTGCGCACGCTGGAGAAGATCGACAGCCTGCAGCGCACGCTGATCCATGCGCGGGCGGAGGCGGACGCCGCATGCGGCGCGGACGAGGACGAAGCGGCGCTGGCGGCGGAGTTCGACCGGCTTGTCGAAGAGCGCGTGAAGGATCGGCTGAATGTGGCGAAGGAAGAGTGGATGCGCGGCGCAGGGGCTTGCGGCGATGCTGCCGCGCGGGCGGAAAGCGGACCGTAGGGCACGGCGCGCCTGCCGGCGTATCGGCAAGACATTCGACGCGGATATGCGGGCGGCGGCGGCGGGCTTGAGGATGATCGAGGAAAAGCGGGGGCGGACGGCGTTTTCGATCGAGGCCGATGCGCTGGAGGCGGGGATTTCGGGGCGGATGGGTGGCGAGGACTGCCCCTCGTCTGAGG
>CAMLOC010000143.1 GCA_946481465.1 uncultured Shinella sp.
AGCCTGCCATTGCTCGATGGAATCGTTGTTGAACATCTTCGGCATGAAGAAGGCGCGCTGGAAATTGGCCTGCGTGTGGGGATGGCCGAGATAATGGCCGCCGGGGCCGACGTCACGCACCGCCGCCAGCGCCTCGTCGAAATCGTCCCAGCGGACGCCCTCGGCCATGCGGTAGCCCATGGCGCACATTTCGGCGTCGACGACGAACTTGGCGACCGAACAGTGCATGCCCGCCTCGTTCCAGCCGGCGGAATGCCAGATGTAGTTGGCGCCGGCATGCAGCACGGCGTTCATCGTCATGGCGCTCTCGTAGCCGGCCTGCGCGTCGAACGTCTTGGCCCCGCCGAGCAGGTTCGAGGTGCGCCAGGGAACGTTGTAGTGGCGCGCCATCTGGCCGATCATGAAGTTCATCAGGCTGATCTCGGGCGTGCCGGCCATCGGCGCGCCCGACTTCATGGATACGGTCGACAGATAGTGGCCGTAGATTGCCGGGCAGCCCTTGCGGATGACCTGGGTATAGGCGAGCGCGGAAAGCGCCTCGGCATTGAGTTGGGCGACGGCCGGCGCGACGGAGGCGGGCGTGTTGGCGCCGCCGAGCACGAAGGGCGAGCAGAGCACCGGCTGGTTGCGCTTGCAGAAGGCGCGCATGGCCGACAGCATCGTCTCGTCCCAGACGAGCGGCGAGTTGCCGTTGCAGTTGCCGGTGACGACGGGCGTCTCTTCCATCGTGTCCGCGCCGAACAGGATCTCGCACATGTCCATGACGTCCTCGGCGTTCTTGCCCGAGGTGGTCATGCCCATGAAAGTCTTGTCGGAATATTTCATCGACGAATAGGTGATCGCCAGATGCCGGTGGCTGACCACCATGTCCATCGGCTCGACGATGTGGTGCGCCGTCGAGTGCAGCGCCGGCGACATGTGCGCCAGCTTGTGGAACATGTTGAGGTCGCCGATCGTCGGCCAGCGGCGAACGTCGTCGAGATCGCGGATGAAGGGCGCGCCGGTCATCGGCACGAAGATCGAGTGCTTTCCGCCGAAGGGCAGGCTGCGCTCCGGGTTGCGCGCACGATAGGTCCAGCCGTTGGGGATGGTCGAGATCAGTTCGCGCACGAGGTCGCGATCGAGATGCACGCGCTCGCCGCGCACGTCCGCGCCGGCCCGCTTCCAGTCTGCGAGCGCAATCTCGTCACGGAAGACGACGCCGACCTTCTCGAGGATGGCCATCGAGGCCGCGTCGATGCGGGCGACGTGCTCCGCATCCATGATCTCGGTGACCGGCAGGCCACGGTGAAGGGACGGCAGCATCGCGAAGTCGGGAGCGGTGCGGCGGCTGCGCCGCGCGTCGCGCCCACCATGTCGGCTTTGCCGGGCTGCTGCCACGTCGTTCATAGGGCTTTCCTCCTGATTTTTCACCGGAAGTTTGGATCCGGCGGCAAACGGCGGCAGTCGATTTTCCGAACTGATCGCGTTAAAAAACGACCATCTGGAAAAGATTGGACGGCGCGGCGCGCGGCAGTCCCACCCCATCCCGCGAAGGGGGAGGAGATCAGCCCGTGCGTCGGGCGTCCCGCAGCCCGTCGAGGCGTCTTGCCTCCGTCGGGCTTATGCCGAAGCGGGCGCGGAAGCGGATGGAGAAGTGCGACGGGCCGGAGAAGCCGTTGGCGAGCGCGATGTCGATCAGCGGGCGCTTCGGGTCCTCGGCCATCATGCGGCGCGCACTTTCCAGGCGCAGGCGCAGGTAGAGGGCGCTCGGCGATGCGCCGAGGCATTCGAGGAAAAGCCGCTCCAGCTGGCGGCGGGAAAGGCCGATGAGTGTTGCAAGCGCGCTGACCGGCAGCGCGTCTTCCAGATGCTGTTCCATGAGGAGAAGCGCCTGGTGCACGCGATGGTCGCCGACCTCGATGCCGAGCGGCTTTCGCGCCTGCGCGTCCGTCGCCTCGCGGCGGTGGAGGATCTGCAGGATCTCCGTCGCGTTCCGCTCGGCGTTCTCGCCGATATGGCGCCGCACCAGCGCGGCGGCGAGATCGGCGGAGGCGCTTCCGCCCGCGCAGGTCGCGAGCGTGTCGTCCAGATTGAAGATCTGTTCGCTCGTCACGCCGAGATGGGGAAAGCGCCGGACGAACTCCTTGTGATGCAGCCAGCTGACGCAGGCCCTGTGGTTCTTCAGCAGTCCGGCTTCCGCCAGCAGGAAGCTGCCCGTGCACAGGCCGATGAGGCCGACGCCGGCCTTGGCAGCCTTGTGGAGATAGGCGGCTACCGCGGTGTCGAGCGGTTCCTCGACCTCGAGCAGGCCGCCGACGACCACGATGTAGGTGTATCTGCGCGGATCGACCAGATCCATCGTGGAGGCGACCTGCACCCCGCAGCTCGATGTCGCAAAACCGCGGGCATGGGAGAGCACGTCCCAGCTGCAGCGGATCTTGCGCGAGCCGTCTTCGTGGTCGGCGGCAAGGCGCAACGTGTCGACGAAGAGCGCCATGGCCGACAGCGTGAAGCGTTTGGCGAGGATGAAGCCGATGCGCAGGGCCGGCGGGTTCTGAACGGGATGGGTCATCGTTCCGGTTCCTTGGGGCGCGGCCGCGCTATTCGCGGCGCGCCTGCCATTCCCGCCATTTCAGATAGACGTTTGCGCCGATCTCCGCAAACGGCGAGGGCGCGAGCTTCGCTGGCTCGGCCTCCGCCAGAAAGTGGGCAGAGAGGTCCGAAGGCTTGCCGGAAGCGAGATCGGCCGCGGCCATGCCCATCAGCGTGCTGCGCACCGTTCCAAGGCCGTTGCAGCCGCAGGCCGAGTAGAGGCCCGGCTCCAGCTCGTCCATCACGGAGACGCCGTTCCAGCTGAGGCACAGATGGCCGGCCCAGCTATACTCCATCGGCACGTCGGCGATGGCGGGAAAGCGGTCGGCGAATTTGCGCCGGTGGACGCGCGCGGCGGCGGCGAGCGCGGCCTGCGCTGCCTCCATGCCGGGCAGGAAGGCGGCGCAGGTGCGCGTGACGATGCGGTTGCCGCCCTGGCCGGCATCGATGCGGCGCATGGTCGTGCCCATCGGATCGGAGGGCGTGATGCCCCAGCGCGGCTCACCGCCGAGCCGCGTCAGCGTGCTGCGGTCGAGCTCCGCGGTCATCGAGGCGTAGAGGAAGATGTGCATCAGCCGGCCGCGCTTGAAGCCGAAGCTTTCCAGATGGCCGTTGTTGGCGAGGATGACCTTGCCGGCGGCGACCGCGCCGCGCGGCGTCGCCAGCTTCCAGCTCTGTCCGGCGCGGGTCATGCGCGTCACCGGCGAATTCTCGAAGACGTGGACACCCGCCTTGCGCAGGCCCGCACCGAGGGCGCGGATATAGCCGGCGGGCTGGATCATGACCGTGCCGGGCGTATAGAGGCCGGAGCGATAGTGCCGGCTACCGGTCACCGCCAGCATCGCCTTCTCGTCGAGCATCTCGCTCGCCTCGCCGAGATGTTTCAGATGGGCGGCATAGCTGGCGTTCAGCGCATGGGCCTTGCCGCTCGCCGCGCCGTTGATCTTGCCCGCCGGATCGAACCAGGCGGGGTCGATGCCGTATTCCTCGACGGCCGAGCGGGCAAAGGCGATGGCCGTGCGGTTGAGGGCGATGGTCTTCTCGTCGGCGCTGACGCCCTTGCCGGAATAGTCCTCCGAGGCGACGTCGTGCGGCAGGTCGATCATGAAGCCGGAATTTCGGCCGGATGCGCCCTCTGCCAGTCGGCCCGCGTCGAGGACGACGATCCGTAGGCCCGGATCGATCTGGCGCAGCCGGCGCGCAGCTGAAAGGCCGGCAAAGCCGGCGCCGACGATGGCGACGTCGACGCTGAGGTCGTCTTCCAGCCTTATGGGGGGAGGCTGGTCGGGAAGGATCGCGCTCCAGGCTGCCGGTCCGCGATGGACCGGCAGCCTTCTGGCCTCGATTGTGGTCAAGACACGGCCTCGTCCACATCGTCGGTGAGGTCGATCCAGATGGTCTTGATGCGGGTATACTGGTCGTGCGCGTGGATGCCGTTGTCGCGGCCGCCGAAGCCTGACGACTTGAAGCCGCCGAAGGGCGTCGTGATGTCGCCCTCGCCGAAGCAGTTGACCGTCACGGTGCCGGCGCGGATGGCCCGCGCGCCGCGGATCGCCCGCTTGGCATTGGCCGTGTAGATCGAGGCGGCGAGGCCGTATTCCGTGTCGTTGGCGAGCGCGATGGCCTCCTCGTAGCTCTCGACGGTCAGCACCGTCAGGATCGGCCCGAAGATTTCCTCGCGCACCGTCTTCGCCTCGCGGTCGGCGACGTCGATGATGGTCGGCTCGACGAAACCGTCCCTGGCCTTGCCGCCGAGCACGACCTTCTGGCCCTTTTCGAGATAGGACGCGACCTTCTCGAAATGCGCCTTGGAGACGAGCGCGCCGACGCGGTTTTCCGGGTTCAGCGGATCGCCCATCGGCCATTCGCGGGCATGGGCCACCATGCGCTTCAGGAGCTCGTCCTTCACGCCGCGCTGCACGATGAGGCGAGAGGAGGCCGAGCAGTTCTCGCCCATGTTCCAGAAGGCGCCGTTGACGAGGTGGGCGGCGACGCGGTCGAGGTTCTCCGCGTCGTCGAGCACGACGGCGGGGTTCTTGCCGCCCATTTCGAGGGTGACTTCCTTGAGGTTGGAATCGGCCGAATAGCGCGGGAAGCGGCGACCGGTCTCGGTGGAGCCGGTAAACGACACCATGTCGACGTCCATGTGCTTGCCGAGCGGTTCGCCGACATCCGCCCCGCCGCCGGGCAGCACGTTGAACACGCCGGCCGGGATGCCGGCCTCCATGGCGAGTTCCGCGACGCGCAGCGCCGTCAGCGTGGTTTCCTTCGCCGGCTTGACGATGACCGAGTTGCCGGCCGCCAGCGCCGGACCGATCTTCCAGGCGAGCATGAGCAGCGGGAAGTTCCAGGGCAGCACGAGCCCGACGACGCCGACCGGCTCGCGCACCACCATGGCGATATGGTTGTCCGAGGCGGGCGAGACCTGGTCGTAGATCTTGTCGATCAGTTCGGCATGCCATGTCAGGCAATGGATGGTCTCGGGAACGTCGACATTCTCGCAGTCGTAGATGGTCTTGCCGCTGTCGAGGCTTTCCAGCACCGCAAGCTCGCGGGCATTGCGCTTCAGGAGTTTGGCGAAATGGATGAGGGTTTCCTTGCGGGCCGTCGGATGCAGGCGCGACCAGCGGCCGTCCTCGAAGGCATCGCGCGCCTTCTCGACCGCGAAGTCGACATCCTCGGGGCCGCAGGCGGCAACCCTGGCGATGACCGCGCCGGTGGCCGGGTTGGTCGTCTCGAAGGTCTTGCCGGAGATTGCCGGGCGGAAGGAGCCGTCGATGAAGGCCTGCGTCGGGAATTCGAGCTTTTCTGCAATCGCCTTGTATTCGTCGTGTGTCAGAAGGTCGCCCATGCTCATGCCTCCGCTTCGATCTGTGCAATCGTGCGCTTGACGACGCGCACCACCTGTTCCAGTTGCCGCATGTCGTCCTTGTTGAGGGCTTTCAGCGGTGGGCGCGGCGGGCCGGCGGTAAAGCCGTTCATCTCGCAGCCGTACTTGATGCACTGGATGAACTTGCCGCCCTGTTCGAGCACGCGCATCAGGGGCATCAGCGCCGACATGATGCGCCGGCCCTTCACGAAGTTTCCGTCGAGGACGCAGGCCTTGTAGAGCGCGATATGCTCGGCCGGCAGGAAGTTCGAGCCGCCGCACACCCAGCTTCTCGCACCCCAGGCGAAGAATTCCAGCGCCTGGTCGTCCATGCCGCAGGACATCTGGATGTGGGGGTAGTCGCGGGCGAGCAGGTGCACGCGGTTGATGTCGCCGGAGCTTTCCTTGATGGCGCAGAAATTCCGGCTGCGGCCGACGCGATCGAGAAATTCCTCACCCATGTTGATGCCCATGCGGCCGGGATAGTTGTAGAGCATGACCGGAAGATCGGCGGCCCGGTCGATGGCGAGCGCGTTCAGCGCGTTCTCCCGCTCCGTCGGCACGGAATAGGGCGGCGAGCCGACGAGGATGGCGGCCGCGCCGATCTTGGCGGCCGTCTCGGCCATGGTGATGGAATCTTCCAGGCGAATGGCGACGGTGCCCACCACGAGCGGCACGCGGTCGCCGATCACGTCCTTTGCGAATTTCGCCATCTCCACGCGCTCGTCCGTCGACTGGGCATAATATTCGCCCGTCGAGCCGCCGTTGATGAGGCCATGGACGCCCGAGGCGATCAGGTGCTCGATCATGCGGGCGAAGGCGTCCCGGTCGATCGACCCGTCCTCGCGATGGGGGGTGATCACCGGCGTGTAGATGCCGTCGAAATTCATGGAAATCCTCCTAACCCAGACTGTTGGGGACACGCCCGAGGGGGGCGAAGATGCTTGCCGGCGTCACAAAACTTTCGATTTGCGCGCGCGAGAGTTCCCAGTGTGCGATGGCGAGGTCGGCGCAGCCGTCCGCGTCGCCCGCCTCGACAAGGGCGATGAACTCGTCGTGCTGGTCGGCCGCAATCGCCCGCTGGTCGGCCATTTCCGTGTTGCGCGGGCTGTAGAAGATCATGCCGATCCGGGTGTGGTCGATCAGCAGGCGCCGCAGGCTCGGCATCAGGAATTCGTTGTCGGCCATTTCGCCCATGACGGAATGAAAGCGCTCGTTCATCAGCGCGCGCTGCTCGCCGCTGCCGTCGCGGATGGCGGCGCGGAAGAGAAGCTGCGTGTCCTTGAGGCGCATGACCTGGGCACGGGTGGCGTTCTGCGCGGCAAGGCGCCCGATGGCGGCATAGACCATCGGCGCGACGATGAAGAAATTGCGCAGCGTCTTGTGCGTCATCGGGGCGACCTGGGTGCCGCGGTTCTCGTGCAGCACCACATAGCCTTCGCCGGCAAGCTGGCGCAGCACCTCGCGCAGCGGCGGGCGGGAAATGCCGTATTCCTCGGCCAGTTCCATCTCGTCGAGATAAATGCCGGGCTCCAGCGCCTCCGTCAGAATCCGCCGTTTCAGGTCTTCCAAGCAGTTCAATTTATTGGTTTTTGCGTCGCCACTCATACAGCTTCCTCGCTATCTTTGCGATGCGGTCTCGCATGATTATGTTTGTAGCGCAACAGAAGACATATTGTCTACAATGAAAATTTGTGCTGTAAACGCAAGAAAGAAAACACGTCGGACAGGAGGGAGAATGGCCAGTCAGCCACAGGATGCGGTGATCCGCTGTGAAGGAATCTGGAAGGTTTTCGGGGGTAATCCGAAGGAGGCCATCAGGGTCCTCCAGGAGGGCGGCCTCACGAAGAAGGACATCCGCGAGCGGCTCGACTGTGTCGTCGGCGTGCGCGATGCCACCTTCTCGGTGGCGCGGGGCGAGATATTCTGCATCATGGGCCTGTCGGGATCCGGCAAGTCGACCCTCATCCGCCATATCAACCGCCTCATCGAGCCGACGCAGGGCGCGGTCTATATCGAGGGGCGCAACGTCAACGAGATGGGCGCCAAGGAGCTGCGCGCGGTCAGGGCCGAGAAGATCGGCATGGTCTTCCAGAGCATGGCCCTGATGCCGCACCGCAATGTCCGCGACAACGTGGCCTTCGCGCTCGAGGTCCGCGGCATGCCGGAGGAAAAGCGCCACAAGGTCGCCAGCGAGGCGATCGAGGCCGTCGAGCTCACGGGCTGGGATCTGAAATATCCCGACGAGCTTTCGGGCGGGATGCAGCAGCGCGTCGGGCTCGCGCGCGCCATCGCCGCCAATCCGTCGATCCTCCTGATGGACGAACCGTTCTCCGCGCTCGATCCGCTGATCCGGCA
>CAMLOC010000144.1 GCA_946481465.1 uncultured Shinella sp.
GCTCCAGCCGTGGCCGCGCAGGAAGTTGGCGGTGGAGGCGAGCGCGTCGGCCTTCGAGCCGACGAGGTCGATGCGGCCGTTGCCGTCGCCGTCGACGCCGTATTTCAGGACGTTGGCCGGCAGGAACTGCGTCTGGCCGATCTCGCCATGCGCCGCGCCGCGGACCGAAGTCGAAAGGACACCCTTCTGCACGAGTTGCAGCGTGGCGTAGAGCTGGTTGGTGAAATAGTCCGACCGGCGGCAGTCATAGGCGAGCGTCGCCACGGCCGAGATCGTGTGTTCCTTGCCGAGGAAGCCGCCGAAGCCGGTTTCCATGCCCCAGATGGCGAGCAGCGGGCCGGCCGGTACGCCGTAGCGGGCCTCGATGCGGTCGAAAAGGGCGGCATTCTGCTTCTTCAGGCTCTTGCCGCGGCGGATGATCGCCTGGCCGCCGCGCTTCTGCATGAACTGTTCGAGCGAGAGCTTGAAGCTTTTCTGGCCGCGGTCGGCGCGGATCGTGGCGCGGGCATAGCTGACATTGGAGAAGGCCTTGTCGAGCGTTCCACGGCTGATGCCGCGGCCGGCTGCCTCCTCCTTGAATGCCTCCACCCAGGCCGGAAAACCGCCCCCATCGTTGCCGCACTTGGCCGCTTCTGCCACAGCCGGCACTGCCGCCGTGGCGATCATTGCGGCCAGCACCTTGGCCACGCTCTTTGTCATGCCCATGAAAAACCCCGTGATCTCGTCAATTCCGCTGCGGGAGCATGCCATGCCACCGCTGTTCCTGTCATCGCACCTTGCCGTGAACCGTTCCGGCGATGCCGCCGGGCGCCGCTTCAAAGCGAAGTCCCGATTGTTCTCAGACGGAACAACCGGGACTTTTATTTAAAATTGATTAAGGGAGCGTTGCCAATTTTCCCGAAAGATGGCGAGCGCTCCGCCTTGCGCCGTCAGGCGGCCTGCTTCTTCGCCTTGATCAGGCCGCGCGCGACCAGGAGTTCGGCGATCTGGATGGCGTTGAGGGCGGCACCCTTGCGCAGGTTGTCGGAAACGACCCACATGTTGAGGCCGTTCTCGACCGTCGCGTCCTCGCGGATGCGCGAGATGTAGGTGGCGTCTTCGCCGGCCGATTCGTAAGGGGTGATGTAGCCGCCGTTCTCGTGCTTGTCGATGACCTGGCAACCCGGCGCCTCGCGCAGGATGTCGCGGGCCTCGTCGGCGGTGATTTCCTTCTCGAACTCGATGTTGACCGATTCGGAATGGCCGATGAAGACGGGAACGCGCACGGCCGTGCAGGTCACCTTGATCTTCGGGTCCAGCATCTTCTTGGTCTCGGCAAGGACCTTCCACTCTTCCTTCGTGTAGCCGTCTTCCATGAAGCTGTCGATGTGCGGGATGACGTTGAAGGCGATGCGCTTGGTGAACTTCTTCGATTCGATCGGATCGGCGACGAAGACGGCGCGGGTCTGGTTGAACAGCTCGTCCATGCCGTCCTTGCCGGCGCCGGAGACGGACTGGTAGGTCGAGACGACGACGCGCTTGATGGTGGCGCGTTCATGCAGCGGCTTCAGCGCGACGACGAGCTGGGCGGTCGAGCAATTCGGGTTGGCGATGATGTTCTTGCGGGTGAACTGGGTGACGGCGTCGGGGTTCACTTCCGGAACGATCAGCGGCACGTCGGCGTCGTAGCGCCAGGCCGAGGAATTGTCGATGACGACGCAGCCCTGCGCGCCGATCTTCGGCGACCACTTCTGCGATACGGTGCCGCCGGCCGACATCAGGCAGATATCCGTGTCGGAGAAATCGTAGTTCTCGAGGTTCTGCACCTTCAGCGTCTTGTCGCCGAAGGAGACCTCGGTGCCCTGCGAGCGGGCGGAGGCGAGCGCCACGACCTCGTCGGCCGGGAAACCGCGCTCGGAAAGGATGTTCAGCATTTCGCGGCCGACATTGCCGGTCGCGCCGGCGACTGCGATCTTGAAACCCATGTCTAAAGCTCTCTTTCTCTGTCTCTCCGCGGGTTCAGGAGGGAAACCCGCCGGCCATGGCGCGGGTTTCGGTCCCCGGCCGTACCGGGGAGAGAGCGGTGGCCAGAGACGTCAGACGGTTTTCGTCGTCGTTTTGGCCATTGTTTTGGAAATCGATACGCAATGACGAACCCGTCCGGCGGTAAAGGCCGGAGCGATCATGCGGGCGATGGACTGTCCAAAGCGGTTCATGTCGGTTCCCTTGCGTGCGTGCTGCATACGCTCATCTGCCGAAGAGTCAAGCCTCGCGTGTCGGATCGGGCCTTTCGAAGGCGTGCCGTCGCACGCGACTTAAGTCCTACGCCGAAAGTCATAAGCCCAAAGCAGCGCTGATGCGGCGTTTGGTTTTCTGCCATCCTTCCATCAGGCGCACCCCGTCCGGTGTTTTAGGGAGAGATTCCGGACCTCATAGGGCTGCCCGCTACGCCGTTTTTGTGGAGGACAATGAAATGGCAAATGTTTCGACCGTGGGCACCGCCAAGTCGGCGCCCATGACGGGCGAGCAGAAGAAGGTGATTTTCGCCTCGTCGCTCGGCACCGTCTTCGAGTGGTACGATTTCTATCTTTACGGTTCGCTGGCGATCTATATCGGCGCCACCTTCTTCAGCCAGTATCCGGAAACGACACGCAACATCTTCGCGCTGCTCGCGTTTGCCGCCGGCTTCCTGGTCCGCCCGTTCGGCGCGCTGGTGTTCGGCCGCCTCGGCGATCTCGTCGGCCGCAAATACACCTTCCTCGTCACCATCCTGATCATGGGCTTCTCGACCTTCGTCGTCGGCCTCCTGCCCGGTGCCGCCACCATCGGCATCGCCGCCCCGATCATCCTGATCCTCCTGCGCATGCTGCAGGGCCTGGCGCTCGGCGGCGAATATGGCGGCGCGGCGACCTATGTCGCCGAGCACGCACCCGACGGCAAGCGCGGCTACTTCACCTCGTGGATCCAGACGACGGCGACGCTCGGCCTGTTCCTGTCGCTGGTGGTCATCCTCGCGGTGCAGTTCATGCTCGGCAAGGAAGCCTTTGCCGAATGGGGATGGCGCATTCCGTTCCTGCTCTCGGCCGTGCTGCTCGGCGTCTCCGTCTGGATCCGCCTGAAGATGAACGAATCGCCGGCCTTCGCGAAGATGAAGGAAGAGGGCAAGGGCTCCAAGGCCCCGCTGACGGAGGCCTTCGGCCAGTGGCGCAACGCCAAGATCGCGCTGCTCGCGCTGTTCGGCGCCGTCGTCGGCCAGGCCGTCGTCTGGTATTCCGGCCAGTTCTACGCGCTGTTCTTCCTGACGGGCGTGCTGAAGGTCGACGGCCAGTCGGCGAACCTGATGGTCGCGGCCTCGCTGCTCATCGGCACCGGCTTCTTCGTCTTCTTCGGCTGGCTGTCGGACAAGATCGGCCGCAAGCCGATCATCATGGCCGGCCTCCTGCTCGCCATGCTGACCTACTTCCCGCTGTTCAAGGCGCTCACCTGGGCCGGCAACCCCGCGCTCGCCACGGCACAGGAAACCGTCCGTGCGACCGTCACCGCCGCCCCCGGCGACTGCAAGTTCCAGTTCAACCCGACGGGCACGGCGAAGTTCACCACCTCGTGCGATATCGCGACCTCGTTCCTCACCAAGAATTCGGTGCCCTATGATGTCGTCACCACGGCGGCTGCGGGTACGGCGGCAACGGTGAAGGTCGGCGATGCGACGATCAACAGCTATGACGCGACGGCTGCGGGCGACCAGGCCAAGGCGCTCGACGCCACCTTCCAGAAGCAGACCAACATCGCGCTCCATGACGCCGGCTATCCGCTGGTTCGCGGTGCGACCAAGGTCGCGGATGCCAAGCTCGACGCCTTCGTCGCGGCCAATCCGGAACTCGCCCTCGATGCCGCCGCCATCCGCGCCGGCGACAAGGCGACCGTGCCGGCTGCCGATCTCGTCTCGGGCAAGCTGCTGACGGCCGAGGAAGCCACCGGTGTCACTGACATGGCCGTCTACACGATTGCCGGCGGCGGCGCCTTCACCATGGTCGCCGATCCTGCGAACGTGAACTGGATCACGATCATCGCCGTGCTGACGGTCCTCGTGATCTACGTCACGATGGTCTACGGCCCGATCGCCGCCCTCCTGGTCGAGCTTTTCCCGACCCGCATCCGCTACACCGGCATGTCGCTGCCCTATCACATCGGCAACGGCTGGTTCGGCGGCCTGCTTCCGGCAACGGCCTTCGCGATGAGCGCGGCCCAGGGCGATATCTACTACGGCCTCTGGTATCCGATCATCTTTGCGGGCATCACGCTGGTCATCGGCCTTCTGTTCCTGCCGGAAACGAAGGACCGCGACATCCACGCCATGGATTGATCCTTCCCTTCCGATCTATCCCTGGCGGACCCGGCTCGTGGCGACACGGGCCGGGTCTTATCTTGCCGGAAGCATGGATTTCGGCAGCGGCCAGCCGCGCGCGTCGAGGCGGAAGAGCCAGTTCCTGCGGGCGAAAAGGAAAGCGGTGGCGACCGCCGTCCAGAGGCCGAGCAGCAGCCCGGCGGCAACGTCGCTGGGATAGTGCGCGCCGACGATGACGCGCGACACGCCGATCGTCAGGGCGCCGGCGAGGAAGAGCGGGCGCAGCCGCGGCGCCAGCATGGAGAAGGCGCCGAAGAAGGCGCCGACGGCCGCCGAATGGCCGGAAGGGAAGCTGGAATAGAGGTCGTCATAGGCGAACGGCGTCAGGCTGTAGGCGCCGTGTTCGGCAAAAAGCTCCGGGCGCGCGCGGCCGATGATCAGCTTGAAGAAGTGCACGAGCGCGCTCGTCGCACCGATCGTCAGGAAGAAGTAGAGCGAAAGCCGCCGTGCAGTGCGCGCGCGGCCGCCAAAGGTTTCGTTCCGGCTCACCCGGCGCGCGATATAGGCGAGGATCACGATGAGGCCGGAGCCGTAGATCATCCAGGAGAAGGTGCCGAAATCGGTGATGCGCTGGTTGAACGTGACAATGACGCCGGGAAGGCCCTGCGCCCGTTGCGACAGCATGGGATCGAGAGGGATCAGGGCCGCAACGAGAAGGGCGGTGGTGCCAAAAATCCAGAGCGAGGAGGTCGCGAGCGATCGGTTCATGGTCGTCCTTTGAAAGCGGCGTTGCTTCCATGTGTTGGCGAGCGACGGCTTTTCAAGGGAGGAAAAACGAAAAAGGCTCCCGGTGGAAACCCGCCGGGAGCCTCTTCATCGTGGCCGTCGCCCCCTCATCCGCCTGCCGGCACCTTCTCCCCGAGGGGAGAAGGGGGAAACGGGAAGGTGCATCCTCACCTCTCCTTCTCCCCTCGGGGAGAAGGTGGCCCGAAGGGCCGGATGAGGGGGTATGCCTTAAGTCGAGAGCTTCTTGAACGCTGCGAGGATCGCGTCGCCCATCTCGCCGGTGCCGACCTGGCGGCAGCCGTCGGCCATGATGTCGCCGGTGCGGATGCCGCTGTCGAGGACGTCGGCGATGGCCTTTTCCAGGTTATCGGCGTCGGCGACCATGTTGAACGAGTAGCGCAGGCACATGGCGAAGGAGGCGATCATGGCGATCGGGTTGGCGATGCCCTTGCCGGCAATGTCCGGTGCCGAGCCGTGCACGGGCTCGTAGAGCGCCTTGCGCTTGCCGGTCTTGGCGTCCGGTGCGCCGAGCGAGGCCGACGGCAGCATGCCGAGCGAGCCGGTCAGCATGGCGGCGACGTCGGAGAGCATGTCGCCGAAGAGGTTGTCCGTCACGATGACGTCGAACTGCTTCGGCGCACGCACGAGCTGCATGCCGCCGGCATCGGCCAGCATGTGCTCGAGCTGGACGTCGGAATAGCTGCGCTTGTGCGTTTCCGTCACCACCTGGTTCCACAGCACGCCCGACTTCATGACGTTGCGCTTTTCCATGGAGCAGACGCGGTTGTTGCGGGTGCGCGCCAGCTCGAAGGCCACGCCGGCGATGCGCTCGATCTCGTAGGTGTCGTAGACCTGCGTGTCGATGCCGCGCTTCTGGCCGTTGCCGAGGTCGATGATCTCCTTCGGCTCGCCGAAATAGACGCCGCCCGTCAGCTCGCGCACGATGAGGATGTCGAGGCCCTCGACGAGCTCGGCTTTCAGCGAGGAGGCATTGGCGAGCGCCGGGTAGCAGATGGCGGGGCGCAGGTTCGCGAAGAGCTTCAGGTCCTTGCGCAGGCGCAGCAGGCCGGCTTCCGGGCGCACCTCGTAAGGTACGGCATCCCATTTCGGGCCGCCGACGGCGCCGAACAGCACGGCGTCGGCCGCCAGCGCCTTCTCCATGTCGCCTTCCGAGATCGCCGCGCCATGGGCGTCATAGGCCGAGCCGCCGACGAGCCCTTCGTCGGTCTCGAAGCCCGCGCCGCGCTCGGCGTTCATATAGGCGATGATCTTGCGGACTTCCGCCATGGCTTCCGGGCCGATGCCGTCGCCGGGCAGAAGGAGGAGGGTACGCGCTGTCATGGGATTGTCCTTGATGTCACGGAATGGTCGCGCGCTTCTTAGCGCAACTTCCGTTCAAGGAAAATCGCTGAAAAGAAAGAATTTTGCGCGGCAGCTTCGCCTTACGGCTAGCTTGCGCGCAGCGCCGTGACCTCGATCTCGATCAGCATTTCCGGCCGGATGAGGCCGCAAACCACCATGGTGGCGGTCGGGCGGATCGCTCCGAAGGTCTCGCCGAGAATGGGGAAGACGCGGTCGGCAAAGGCGGCGTCGGTCACGTAATAGTGGCAGCGCACGACTTCGGCGAAGGAGAAACCGGCATCCGCCAGGACCTTGCCGATGGTGGCGAGGCAATTGCGCGTCTGGTCCTCGACGCTTTCGGGCATGGTCATGGTGGCGTAGTCGTAGCCGGTCGTGCCCGACACGAAGCACCAGTTGCCCTCAACGACGGCGCGCGAATAGCCCGCCGTCGCTTCGAAGGGAGAGCCGGACGAGATCAGCCGGCGCAAGGCCTCAGGCCCAGGGACGCGAGGCCGCGGCCTCTTTCTCGAAACTGTCGATCGAGGCCGCCTTTTCCAGCGTCAGGCCGATATCGTCGAGGCCGTTCAGCAGGCAGTGGCGGCGGAAGGCGTCGATTTCGAAGCCGATGCGGCCGCCGTCCGGGCCGGTGATCTCCTGGGCTTCCAGGTCGACCGTCAGGATGGCGTTGGAACCGCGGCTGGCATCGTCCATCAGCTTGTCGAGGTCGTCCTGGCTGACGACGATCGGCAGGATGCCGTTCTTGAAACAGTTGTTGTAGAAGATGTCGGCGAAGCTGGTGGAGATGACGCAGCGGATGCCGAAGTCGAGCAGGGCCCACGGCGCATGCTCGCGCGAGGAGCCGCAGCCGAAATTGTCGCCGGCGACGAGGATCGTGGCGTTCTGGTAGGCCGGCTTGTTCAGCACGAAGCTCTCGTTGACGCTGCCGTCCTCATTGTAGCGCGCTTCGGCGAAGAGGCCCTTGCCGAGGCCGGTGCGCTTGATCGTCTTGAGGTAATCCTTCGGGATGATCATGTCCGTGTCGATATTGACGACGGGAAGCGGCGCGGCGACGCCGGTCAGCTTGACGAACTTGTCCATGCGGAAACCCTCGGAATGCGGTGATGTCGATTGCTGAAGCGTTTAGATCAGTTTTCCCGGGATTTGAAGGGAAATCTTGCCCAAGGGCTGCAAACGCAGCCGCCAGGCGCGAAAACGCCCGGATGTCCTTTCGGAAGAAAAGCCTCTCTCAGAGGTCGATGATCGTGCCGCGGCCGTCGTTCCAGATGCGCGGCTCGCGCTGTCCGGGTGCCCGTCGGTCGTTGC
>CAMLOC010000145.1 GCA_946481465.1 uncultured Shinella sp.
CGACCGGGTCGTCGCGATCGACGCGCTCCGGCCCTATCTCACCGGCAAAGCCGATGCCCTGCCCGACATGCCGGCAGATATCAGCACGAAATTCCGGGCGGAATGGCCCTTGTGGACGGAGCTTGCAAAATCCCTGAAATCCGTGCCGCTGACGCCGCTCGCCAAGGACCCGGTCAAGGCGCCGATCATCGCGGAACTGCTTTTCGCCGCCGGCGACCATGCCCGCCTTGCCGATTTCGTCCTCGCCGTCGAGCCGGCCGAAACGAGGCTTGCCGTCGCCACGGATTTCGCGATCCGCCTCGATCGCGGCTGCGCCAGCTATCTGCACCATCCGGCCGAAGCGCTGCTCTTCGCCGGCCAGCCGATCTTCAAGTTCGATCCGGAAAAATAAAGAACCGGAGCCTTTCGGCCCCGGTTCCCAAATCCTGTCAAAGGCTTCCGGCCGCAGCCGGACAAACCGATTCAGCCGACGATTTCGGTGTCGGAGAACCAGTACTTGATTTCCTGGGCAGCCGTTTCCGGAGCGTCCGAGCCGTGAACCGAGTTCTCGCCGATCGACAGGGCGTGCGTCTTGCGGATCGTGCCCTCGTCGGCGTTGGCCGGGTTGGTGGCGCCCATGATTTCGCGGTTCTTCAGGATGGCGTTCTCGCCTTCCAGGACCTGGACGATCGTCGGGCCGGAGGTCATGCCTTCGACGAGCTCGCCGAAGAACGGACGCTCCTTGTGAACGGCGTAGAAGCCTTCGGCTTCGCGCTTGCTCATCCAGACGCGCTTGGAAGCAACGACGCGCAGGCCCGCGTCTTCGAGCATCTTGGTGATCGCGCCGGTCAGGTTGCGCTTCGTCGCGTCCGGCTTGATCATCGAAAAGGTGCGTTCAATCGCCATTTTCCCGTTTCCCTTGGTTTTCCGGTGAAAGTGGCCGGTTCCATAGCCGCCCGCGCCCAGCAAAACAAGAGGGGCGCCGCGATTGGCGCCGCCAGCCGCAAAGTTTCACGCCGCCGTCACACGATGGCCGACGCCGCCGTGCAGGTCGAGGCAGCTGGCGAACCAGCCGGCGACCGCATCGCCCTCCTCCAGCACTTTCGTGCCCGCCGTCGTGCGCAGCCATTGCAGCGCGCCGAAGACGATGTAGTCCGCAAAGAGCGGGCCTTCGCCGCCGATGAAGGGCTGGACCTTCAGCATGTTGCGCAACGGCTGGAGCCTTTTGGAAAAGCCTTCGATCTCCGCCTTGCCGGCCGCCGCGATATCCTCCAGCGAGGCGCCGAGGCGCTCCTCGCGGCTGCGGCGGAAATAGGTCTGGTCGGTCGGCTCCAGCAGGTTATGGATATCGAGGATGGCGATGCGGGTGACGGCCATGTGCAGGGCCGATTGCGACCAGCTTTCGATGAAGCGGGCCATCGCCCTGCCGCCCTCTCCGCCGAACAGCGACGGCCGGTCGGGATAGGCCTCGTCGAGATAGAGCGCGATGTCGAAACTGTCGCGCACCAGCCGGTCGCCGTCGCGCAGCAGCGGCACGGTCGCCGTGCTGCCGTCCTCAATGGCCGGGATCTCGGTGAAGCCGACCGGCACCGTCTCGTAGGAAAGGCCCTTGTGGGCGAGCGACATGACGGTCTTCCACACATGGGGCGAGAACTGGCGGGTGCGGTCGGCGCCGGAAAGGGCATAGAGCAGTCTGGTCATGAAGGCCTCGTCGTTCGGTTTGCCGCCATTGGACCGCAGGACGGCGCCGTGCGCAAATCAGATAATTTCATGAATGGCATTCATGCCGCCGATGCGCGCCTCGGCTATAGTCCCGGCAGATCACGGAGACCATGATGCGCGACCATTACCGCCTGTACGCCGCCTACAATGCCTGGGCCAACCGCGCCCTCTATGCCGAAGTCGGCAAGCTCGACGACGCGGCCTTTCGCCGGGATCTCGGCGCCTTCTTCGGCTCACTGCACCGCACGCTGAACCATCTGCTCACCGCCGACCGCATCTGGCTGAAGCGCTTCACCGGCGCCGGCGACGCCCCGACGCGCCTCGATGCGATCCTTCACGAGGATTTTCCCGGCCTGCTGGCGGCCCGGCAGGCGGAAGACGCGCGGCTGGCCGCCTATGTCGATTCGCTGTCTGAAGAGACGATCGCCGCCGATATCACCTATAGCCCGCTCACCAATCCCGCTGTCATCACCCACCCGCTCGGCCCTGCCCTCACCCATATGTTCAACCACCAGACCCACCATCGCGGCCAGTGCCATGCCATGCTGACGATGGTGGGCGGGCCGAGCATCACGCTCGATCTGATCTATTTCGCGCGCACGGAGGGATCGGAATTCCTATAAATTTTAGGGTGAGTGCCTCTTCCTGCTCCTGCAATAGTAGTGATACAGTCGCGCGGTATGGGAGTGCTCGGCATCGATCAAGGGGGCTGCTCCGCCCTGTCACCCAAGTGACAGGCATGGGCAATCGGTAATGGGATAGTCGCTGCCATTGAGGCCGGTGCGGGACGGCACAGGCCTCTCCTGAAAGAGGGAAGAACAATGGCAAGAACGACCGAAGAGTGGGCAGCCCTGCTCGGCAGTACGCTTTGCAAGATGGCACGGGTCTACGGCACCGACGCTCCGAACGCCTACCTGCCGGAGGAATGCTATCCGGTGATCGAGAAGACCCTGGACGTGGCGCTGCAGGAAGCGCGCGCGGAGGGCTATGCGGCAGCCCTGCGCGATCTCCAGCAAAATCGCGCGCCCCGCGCCGCGCAGCCGCCCCGCACCACCGTGTTCGGGCAGGTGATGCGGGTGATCCCGCTTGCCCGCCGGACGGCATGAGGGTCCGGACCACGCCTGCGTGCGGCGGCAACCCCGGATGCCGCCGCACCGCATGGCGCCAGTCTTGCGGTTGATCAACTCTGGCCTGAATCTTTCATCGGCACACGCAAAATTAACCGCGCGATCCGATAGTTACGTCGATCGATACCTCCAGCGCCGGCCACCCGCCGACGCGCCACTCCGACGGCGTCACATGAGCAGCAAGGACAGCACCGCCCCCAACACGCAGCCCGCCGTGCCGCCGATCACGGCGCGCATCGCGCATGTGATGGCCAATCTCGGCATAACCGGCCTGCCGCGCAATTACGAACTCTTGTTCGAGGCGCTGAACGGCAATGCCGGCGTGGCGCGCGAGATCGCCGCGCTCGGCAAGGCGCCGGAGCAGGCGGCGCTCGATTCGATCGCGCTGCGCCACGCCCTGCCCAGCCACAATGCGCTGGCGGCCGGCCAGGCGGCGGGCGAAGCGGTGCGGGTGCTCGGCGAAATCGCGGCGGCGGGGGAAGCCAGCCGGCGCGACCGCGCGGTCGCCCTGCAGGAACTGGAGGAGATCGCCGTCCGCATGCGCCAGGACCCGGTGCTCGGCATTTCCGATTTTTCCAGCGATGCCGGCCGGCTCCTGTCGATCCTGCGCGATATCCTCGGCGCCGACCGTGCGTCCACCGCGCGGCTGGAGGACCTGCAGGCCCATCTCGACGGCCTGCGCTCGGGCCTTTCCGTCAGCCGCGAGGCGCTGACCCACGACCCCGTGACCGGCCTTGGCAACCACGCCGCGCTGCTCGGCCTGCTGAAGGCCTTCTTCCAGGGAGAGGCGAGGGGCGAGACCGCAGCCCTCCTGATGTTCCGCGTCGAGCAACTCAGGGAATTTGCCGAGACCCACCCGGCGGGCGCGGCGGAAAAGACGCTGAAGCGGCTCGCCGCGATCTTTCGCCGCTCGGTCAAGAAGGGCGATTTCGTCGCGCGCACCGGGCCGGACGTCTTCTGCCTTTTGCTGTCCGACGTCACCCGCGAGATCGCGGTGACGATCGCCCGCCGCATTGCCGCGCGGGTTGCGGAAAAGCCCTTCCCCTTCATGGAGCGGGAACTGCCCGCCGGTTTCCTGACGCTGACGGCCGGCGTCTCGATGAGCGATGCGGCCACGACGCCGGCCATGCTCTACGACCAGGCCGGGCAGGCGCTCGCCTATGCCGGCGAAACCGGCATCGCGCTGCGCATCTACTCGGCCGAGGTCGCCGACCGGTCCGGCCGGGGCTATCGCGGCGGTGCGGCGGCCTGAGGCGCACCGTCTTCTCTTTTGGCGTGATTCCAGGCGCAAAACCGCTTCGCACTTTGGCGGGAATTGCTCTATAGACCCGGCATGATCACGATTTCCGGCCTCACCGCCCGCGTTGCCGGGCGTCTCCTCATCGATAACGCCTCCCTTTCGCTGCCGAGCGGGGTGAAGGTGGGTCTCGTCGGCCGCAACGGCACTGGCAAGTCCACGCTGTTCCGCGTCATCACCGGCCAGCTCGCCGCCGAGGCCGGCAGCATCTCGCTGCCGAAGAACGCGCGCATCGGCCAGGTGGCGCAGGAAGCGCCGGGCACGGACGATCCGCTGATCGAGATCGTGCTGGCCGCCGACAAGGAGCGCGCGAGCCTCCTGAAGGAAGCGGAGACGGCGACCGACCCGCACCGCATCGCCGAGATCCAGACGCGCCTCGGCGATATCGGCGCCCATTCGGCGGAGGCCCGCGCGGCGAGCATCCTTGCCGGCCTCGGCTTTGACCACGAGGCGCAGCAGCGCCCGGCGAAGAGCTTTTCCGGCGGCTGGCGCATGCGCGTGGCGCTGGCGGCCGTGCTGTTCTCCGAGCCGGACCTGCTGCTGCTCGACGAGCCGACCAACTATCTCGACCTCGAAGGCACGCTCTGGCTGGAGGACTATGTGCGGCGCTATCCGCACACCGTCATCATCATCAGCCACGACCGGGACCTGCTCAATACCGCCGTCAACGCCATCGTGCATCTCGACCAGCAGAAGCTGACCTTCTACCGCGGCTCCTACGACCAGTTCGAGCGCCAGAAGGCGGAAGCCGACGAATTGCAGATGAAGGCCAAAGCGAAGAACGAGGCCGCGCGAAAGCACCTGCAGAGCTTCATCGACCGCTTCAAGGCCAAGGCGACCAAGGCCAAGCAGGCGCAGAGCCGCGTCAAGGCGCTGGAGCGCATGGGCACGGTCGCGGCCGTGGTCGAGACCCATGTCCAGCCGATCACCTTCCCCGAGCCGGAAAAGCAGCCCGCCTCGCCGATCGTCGCGATCGAGGGCGGCGCGGTCGGCTATGTGCCGGGCAAGCCGATCCTGAAACAGATCAACCTTCGCATCGACAACGACGACCGCATCGCCCTGCTCGGTTCGAACGGCAACGGCAAGTCGACCTTCGCCAAATTCATCTCCGGCCGGCTGGAGGCCGAATCGGGCGCGGTGAAACGCGCGCCGGGCCTGAAGATCGGCTTCTTCGCCCAGCACCAGCTCGACGACCTCGTGCCCGAGCAGTCGCCGGTCGAGCATGTGCGCCGGCTGATGCCGGAGGCGCCGGAGGCGAAGGTGCGCGCCCGTGTTGCCCAGATGGGGCTTGCGACGGAGAAGATGGCGACGGCGGCAAAGGATCTTTCCGGCGGCGAGAAGGCGCGCCTCTTGATGGGCCTTGCGGCCTTCGACGCGCCGAACCTGCTCATCCTCGACGAGCCGACCAACCATCTCGACATCGACAGCCGCCGCGCGCTGATCGAGGCGCTGAACGACTATGAGGGCGCGGTCATTCTCATCTCGCACGACCGGCACCTGATCGAGGCGACCGTCGACCGGCTCTGGCTGGTCAACAACGGCACCGTGAAGACCTTCGACGGCGACATGGAGGAATATCGCAGCCTCATCGTCCAGTCCGGCAAGAAGGACGACAGAGACAAGTCCATCTCGAACGGCGGCGAGGCCAGCAAGGCGGACCTGCGCAAGGCGAATGCCGACCGGCGCGCCCAGCTCGCCCCCTTGAAGAAAAAGATCAATGAAATCGAATCCCTGACGGCGAAGCTGCAGAAGCAGATTCAGCTTCTTGACGTGGAGCTTGCAGATCCCGCGCTCTACGACAAGAGCCCGGCCAAGGCGGCGGAGAAGGCCAAGCTGCGCGCCATGGCGGCCGGCAAGCTGAACGACGCCGAGGAACAGTGGCTGGAGCTTTCGGCACAGTACGAGGAAGCGATGGCCGGGTAACGCCGCTCAGCCGAGCTCGAACGTCGTGATGCCGTAGATATGGCCGAGCGGCAGGTCCGGCGCCGCGCCGCGATACATGCGCGCCGTCTCGAAGACCGGCGAGAGGCCGTGGCGCACGCAGAGCGCCTTCGCCTCGGCGTTCGGCGCGGGAATGTCGAGAAAGACTTCTCCGCCGCCGACGCTCGCGACCAGCGCGCGGAAGATCAGTTCCGCCCCCACATCGGTGTCGGAGAACAGCGGGCCGATCTTGAAACCCTCCCGACAGGCGCGGATCGTGCCGTAGCCGGAAATGCCGGCGCCGTGCAGCAGCGCGATGCTCTGGCGTGTCTCCTGCTCCTTCAGCCATTCGCGCAGGAACGCCTCGCGGCGTGCCGGAGCAAAGCGCGCATCGTAGTCGACGATCAGCGGCATGTGGACGGGCGAGACCGGCGTCAGCCGCCGGTCGCCCGGCATCGGGCTCTGCACCCGGCCGCCATGGCGGATATTGGCATGGGCGAAGGCGAAGCCGGAGCGGCGGTAGTTCTCCTGCTGGGTGACGACCCCGTCGAGGCCGACAAGGCGCCCCCCGGCAAGCGCCATCGCCGCATTCCACAGGCGCAGGCCCACGCCCTGCCCGCGCGCCTGCGGATGCACGATGTAGAAGCCGAGGAACGCGTAGTGCGCATCGTAGCGCACCAGAGAGATCGCGCCCAGGAGGCGCCTGTCCGCCTCCGCCACGAGATAGGCCTCGGGGTCGGCCGCCCAGAACGGCGCGGCATCGCCAAGGCCGGGATTCCACCCTTCCGCCGCCGCGAAGTCGAGGATGTCGACCAGCTCGTCGCGATAGGCCCTGCGAATCTCGATATCCATGCCGTCGCCTTCCGCCCCCTGTCGCTTCAAGCCCAATCTTTCAACCGCGCCACGCGCTGTCAACCGGGCGGCGAAACACCGGAAAAGGCCAAAAAACAGGCAGATAGCGAAAAATCGCCGGCTAAGACGAAAGTTGTAGAAGGCACTTTCGCCTTCTTTTCCGCCCCGGCTTGAAACCCCCTTGCCGACATGGTTAGGTTCGCGGCGATGACAAGGAGCGGGAAAAGCACCGCTCGCCATTGGGAGGAACATTATGGATCGTCGTTCATTCATGAAGAAAGCCGGTGTCGCCGGCGTGGGCGGTGCGGCCGCCACGGTGCTCGCGGCCCCGGCCATCGCGCAGAGCAATCCGAAGATCAACTGGCGCCTCGCCTCCTCGTTCCCGAAGTCCCTCGACACGATCTATGGCGGCGCCGAAGTGCTGTCGAAATACGTCTCCGAAGCGACGGACGGCAATTTCCAGATCCAGGTTTTCGCCGCCGGTGAAATCGTGCCCGGCCTGCAGGCCGCCGATGCCGCCTCCGCCGGCACGGTCGAGGCCGCGCATACCGTTTCCTATTACTACTGGGGCAAGGACCCGGTCTGGGCGCTCGGCGCGGCCGTGCCCTTCGCGCTCAACGCGCGCGGCATGAACGCCTGGCAGTACCATGGTGGCGGTATCGACCTGTTCAACGAATTCCTCGCCACCCAGGGCCTCGTCGGCTTCCCCGGCGGTAATACCGGCGTGCAGATGGGCGGCTGGTTCCGCAAGGAGATCAAGACCGTCGCCGACATGAAGGGCCTGAAGATGCGCATCGGCGGCTTTGCCGGCAAGGTCGTCGAGAAGCTCGGCGTCGTGCCGCAGCAGATCGCCGGCGGCG
>CAMLOC010000146.1 GCA_946481465.1 uncultured Shinella sp.
AAGCGCCGCCATGAGGGCGGACAGCCCGCCGGCATAGGCGAAGACGAAGATGAAGGCGGCCATGACGAGGCCGGCGAAGGCGCGGCCCGGAAGGCGCTGCAAGCCCGCCTCGCACAGCCGGGCGCCGGTGGCGGCGATGCGGAGCGGCAGGGGCCGCCGTGCGTCGGCCGGCATGGGCGGGACGGGACGGTGATTATCGTTCGAGGTGCGGACGGCGGGGCTGCGGATGACCACGAAATCGGCATCGACCGTCTCGAGGCGCGCCGGGAACGGCCTTGCGCTCCTGCGGGCCGGTGTCTTCGGTTCCGGCGGCAGAAGGTCGATCCGGCCCTTCGCCTCGCGTCTTGCCCTGAAGGCGTTCATCGCGACCTCCTCGCCTGGCCAGCGCCTTCCCGCGCAAAATCATCGGCGAAAAGTCGGGCATTGAATGAAATCCTTACCAAACGTAAACCATACTGGTTAATGCTTCGGAAACCCGACCGTGAAAGAGCCGTTTTCCTGTGCGACCTCGCCAGCGAACCTGCGGGCAAGGGTAACCCGCTTCTAGAACCGGATTGATCATTGATTCACTTCGAGAATGTCGGACTGCGTTATGGGATGGGCCCGGAGATTCTCCGCGACCTGACCTTCGATATTCCGCGCCGGTCCTTCCAGTTCCTGACGGGGCCGTCGGGCGCCGGCAAGACGACGCTGCTGCGCCTGCTCTTCCTCTCCCTGCAGCCGACGCGCGGCATCATCCGCACCTTCGACCGCGAAATCTCGACCATCCCGCGCGACGAGCTGCCGATGCTGCGCCGGCGCATCGGCATCGTCTTCCAGGATTTCCGCCTGCTCGATCACCTGACGACCTATGAGAATGTCGCCCTGCCGCTGCGCGTGCGCGGCAAGGAGGAGGCGAGCTATCGCGCCGACGTGCTCGAACTCCTGAAATGGGTCGGGCTCGGCGAGCGCATCAACGTGCTGCCGCCGGTGCTGTCGGGCGGGGAGAAGCAGCGTGCGGCCATCGCCCGCGCTCTCATCGACCGGCCGGAACTGCTGCTCGCCGACGAGCCGACCGGCAATGTCGACCCGCCGATGGCGCGGCGGCTCCTCAGCCTCTTCCTCGAACTGAACCGGCTCGGCACGGCCGTGGTGATCGCCACGCACGACCTGTCGCTGATGGACCAGGTGGAGGCGCGGCGCATGATCCTCTCGCAGGGGCGGCTCGATATCTATGACTGACGCGCCCGACGACACCGCCAAGGACGCCCAGCCGGCCCGCCGGCCGGAAATGAAGGTGCGCCCCACGGCGCCCATCGTGCCGCAGGCGAACGTTTCCGGCAACGCGCTGATGCTCGTCATCGCCATCATGGCCTTCCTCGCCTGCCTCACCTTCGGCGCGGTCAGCATGGTGCGGGCGACGGCGGCGAGCTGGCAGAGCCAGATCTCCCGCGAGATCACCATCCAGATCAAGCCGGGCGACGATCTCGACATGGAGAAGGCGCTGGCGGATGCGCGCGACCTCGCGCTCACCTTCTCCGGCACGCGCGACGGCACGATCGTCGACAAGGCGGCGACGGCGCGGCTGCTCGAACCCTGGCTCGGCGAAGGGCTGAACATCGACGAACTGCCCGTGCCGCGTCTCGTCATCGTCACCATCGACGAGCAGAGCCCGCCGGATTTCGCCGCGATGCGGGCGGCGCTGGCGGAAAAGATCCCGACAGCCTTCCTCGACGACCATCGCACCTGGGTCGACCGGCTCGTCGCCATGGCGCGCACGACGGCCTTCATCGGCACCGGCGTCCTGGTGCTGGTCTTCTCCGCCATGGTGCTGACCGTCGTCTTCGCCACGCGCGGCGCGCTTTCCGGCAACCGGCACATCGTCGAGGTGCTGCATTTCGTCGGCGCCGAGGCAAGCTTCGTCGCCTCCGAATTCCAGAAGCATTTCCTGAAGATCAGCCTCAAGGGGTCGGTCGCCGGCGGGTTCCTGGCGGCGCTGTTCTTCGCCATTGCCGGCTTCTGGCAGGGGCGCTCCATCGCCACCCCGCAGAGCGACCAGGCGACGGCGCTGTTCGGCACCTTCTCCATGGGGCTCACGGGCTATCTCGGCATTGCCGGAACCATTGCCGTCATCGCGCTCCTGACCACGCTGACGGCCCGGTTCACCGTCATGCGCACCATCCACGAGATCGACCAGATCCGTTCCGATCCGTCGCGAACCGACCAGTTGCCCGACCCATGATGCGGGCCGGACGAACCGCCGCCGCGAAACGGACTATCCGTCGCCGCAATCGCGTTCTATGGACGGAATCATGAACGCGCTCGAACGGGTAAAGCCGGGTCTGCCGCAGGGCGCCCGGTCTGACGGAGAGGGGCGGCGGCGCAAGGGCCCCGTCCGCCTTGCCGTGCGCGCGGTTCTGGCGCTCATCCTGCTTGTCGCCGTGGCGGGCACGGGCGGCTTCCTCTACTTCGCCGAGACCGTCGCCGCGCTGGAAGCCCCGCGCGACCCGAAGGCCGATGCGATCGTGGTGCTGACCGGTGGCTACCAGCGGATCGACAGGGCGATCGGGCTGCTCAAGCGGGGGGCGGGCCAGCGGCTGCTGATCTCCGGCGTCAACCCGGCGACGAGCGGCAACCAGATCCGCAAGCTCACCCAGAGCTCCTCCTCGCTGTTCGAATGCTGCGTCGACATGGGCTACGAGGCGGTGGACACGATCGGCAACGCCAACGAGACGGCGCGCTGGATCAGCGATCACCGGTTCCGCCGCGTGCTCGTCGTCACCAACAACTATCACATGCCGCGCAGCCTCCTGGAGCTGAAGGTCATCGATCCGCGCACGGAGTTCGTCGCCTATCCCGTCGTCAATTCGGACCTGAAGAGGGGCAACTGGCTGCGCCAGCCGGGCGTCCTCAAGGCGATGCTGTCGGAGTATCTCAAATACAGCCTTGCGCATATCCGCGCCTTTGCCGGCGCGCGCAGCTGGTCCGGCCTTCGCGGCGACATGGCGGACCTTTCCGGCGGCTGATCGCCCCGCTTTTTCGCATCCTGCCGCTGCGAAGCCGCTCATGCAGTTTTGCGCGACAGCCTCCGGAATATCGTGTAGGGCGAAGGAACGCGTCCCGCTGACAGGCTGCCCGATGATCGTTTTCCGTTCCGTGCTTTTCAATACCCTCTTCTACCTGAACCTCATCGCACAGATGATCGTCATGACGCCGGCCTATTTCCTGCTGCCGCGGAAGAAGGCCTATGTCATCGCCAAGAACTGGGCGAGGAGCAACCACTGGCTTTTCGACAAGGTCGTCGGCACGACCTTCGAGATCGAGGGGCTGGAGAATATTCCGGGGAATGGCGGCTATATCTTCGCGCCGAAGCACCAGTCCTTCTGGGATGCCTATGCGCTATTGCCCTGGCTCGACGATCCCTTCTACATCCTCAAGCGCGAGCTGACCTGGATCCCGCTCTTCGGCTGGTATCTGAAGAAGCAGCGCATGGTGCCGGTCGATCGCAGCGCGCGCGGCAAGGTCATGGCCGCCGTCATGCAGCGCACCAAGGACGAGATGAATTCCGGCCGCCAGCTCATCATCTATCCGGAGGGCACGCGCCGCCCGCCGGGCGCGCCGCCGGAATACAAATACGGCATCGCGAGGCTCTACCGCGATCTGCAGGTGCCCGTGGTGCCGGTCGTCATGCATCCGGGCCTGTTCTGGCCGCGGCGCAAGTTCATCCGCTATCCCGGCCATTTCAAGGTGCGCATCCTGCCGGCGATCGGGCCGGGCATGGATCCCGATGCCTTCCTCGCCCATCTCGTCGAGGTGATGGAGACGGCGAGCGACCGGCTGCTGGTGGAGACCGCCGCGGCAAACCCGAACCTGCCCCTGCCGCCGACGGCCGAGCAGCGGCTGGCGGAGCTGAAGGCGCACGCCGCCGCCTGATCAGGCCGGCGGGCCCGCGTGAAGCTTTTCGGCGGTGCGGCCGACATCCTCCAGCCAGTGATCGCGAATGCCCATGTCGCGCAGGTGCGCCAGCGTGTTGCGCACATAGTCCATATTGGCTCCGGATTTTCCGACGGCGGTGCTGATCGTGGCCGCCGCTTCCTCGACGGTGAGCGCGCCGGCGAACTGATGGTGGGCGCGGTCGCAGATATAGGCGAGCGTCGAGACGCGGCGACCGTCGCCGAGCGTGGCGGAGAGGGTGCGCTCGAGATAGACATGGGTGACGAGTTCGCGCTCGCGCAGATAGTCGACCACCGCCTCCCGGCTTGCGGGGGCGATGCGGAAGGCGACGCCGCGGCAGGAGCCGCCGCGATCGAGGCCGAGGACCAGGCCGGGTCTCTGCTCGGTGCCGCGATGCACCCAGGAGCGCACGCAGAGCGCGCGGCGGAAGCCGAAGAGATGGGCGGGCTGCTGTTCCTCGAATTCGAAGCCCGGATTCCACATCAGCGATCCGTAGCCAAAGACCCAGAATTCGTTCATATCCACCGTCACGTCGCTCACTTCTCTAAAAGCCGCCGCAATTGCCGGCTTTGACGCCTTCGCGGGCAAATCACGCCTGCCACCATTGGAGAACACCATGGCCTCGTCAAGCCGCCCGGACGCTTCCGGCGTCACGCGAAAACTCGTCCGGCTCGCCGTTGCCGTCGTTCTCGTCGCCGCGCTCTATACGGGCGGATGGTTCTATGCCGCAAGCTGGCTGAAGGAAACGCTCGACCGGCAGCTCCTGGCATCCGCGCAGGGCATGCATTCGGCCTCGTGCAGCAATCTCTCCGTTCGCGGCTTCCCGTTCCGCATCGGCCTCTTCTGCGATGCCGTCGGCATCGACGACCGCCCGACCGGCCTCTCGGCGACCTTCGGCGCGCTGCGCTCGGCCGCGCAGGTCTATCGCCCGGGCCACGCCGTCGTCGAACTCGACGGGCCGGCGCAGGTGCGCGTCACGCCCGATCTCGTCTTCGACGCCGACTGGGACCTCATGCGGGCGAGCGGCACCGCCTGGACGGACGGGCTCGACCGTGCCTCGATCGCCTATGACGGGCTGAAGGGCCGGCTCAACGTGCCCTCCGAGGCCGTCTCGCTCGGCGTGACTGCCGCGCATGGCGAAAAGCATATCCGCCAGTCCGGCGGGGCGCTCGATGTCGCCGCCTCCTTCGATGCGCTCGTGCTCGATCTCGGCGACCGGGTATTGCCGCCGCTGGATGTTTCGACCGACATGACGATCGCGGATGCGGCGACGTGGATCTCCGCCGAAGGCCCGCCGGCCGACGCGCCGCTCGGCGCGAAGGTGGAACTGCGCCGCCTGTCGCTCGACCTCGGCGACGGCAAGCTGGCCACCCTTTCCGGGCCGCTGGAAGTCGGCGAGGACGGCTACCTTTCCGGCGCGCTCGATCTCGACATTGCCGGCATCACGGTCTGGCGCGACCGGATCTCTGAGGCGTTTCCGGAGATCGCGGCGACGGCAACGCAGGTCGCGCAGGCAATCGAAGGTCTGTCGAAGGGCGGCGACCGGGCGGTGGTGAAGCTCAACGTGCGGGACGGGACCGTCTATCTCGGTCTTTTCCCGATCGCCTTCATCCCGCCGGTCTGATCTCAGCCCTTCCTGTCGGCGACCGGCCGGCCGAAGTTCGGCGCGGAGGTGTCCTGGCCCGCATCGATGATCGAACGACGGATGGCGCGGGTGCGCGTGAAGAGGTCGAAGAGCTTCTCGCCGTCGCCCCAGCGGATGGCGCGCTGCAGATAGGCGAGATCCTCGGAAAAACGCGCCAGCATTTCAAGGATCGCGTCCTTGTTGTGCAGGCAGACGTCGCGCCACATGGTCGGGTCGGAGGCGGCAAGGCGGGTGAAATCGCGAAAGCCCGAGGCGGAATATTTGATGACCTCGGATTCCGTCACCGTCTCCAGATCGTCCGCCGTGCCGACGATGTTGTAGGCGATGATGTGCGGCAGGTGCGAGACGATGGCGAGCACCTTGTCGTGGTGTTCCGTGTCCATCTCGTCGACCTTGGAGCCGAGCGCTTCCCAGAAGGCGGCGAGCTTGCGCTTGGCCTCCTTGTCCGTGCCGTGCACGGGGGTGAGGATGCACCAGCGATTCTGGAAAAGCTCGGCGAAGCCGGCGTCGGGGCCGGAATGCTCGGTGCCCGCCAGCGGGTGGCCGGGGATGAAATGCACGGTCTTCGGCATGTGCGGCAGCATCTGCGCAACGACCGAGGCCTTGGTGGAGCCGACATCGGTGACGATGGCGCCCGGCTTGAGATGTGGGGCGATGTCCTCGGCAACCTTGCCGGAGGCGCCGACGGGCACCGAGACCACGACGAGATCGGCATCCTCGACCGCCTTGCCGGCGTCCTGGACGTAATCGGTGCCGAGTTCGAGTTCACGGGCGCGGTCGAGCGTCTCCTGGCTGCGGCTCGAAACGGTGACGGTTTTCGCAAGGCCCTTCGCCTTGACGGCGCGGGCGATGGAGGAGCCGATGAGGCCGATGCCGATCAGCGCGATCTTGTCGAAATGTCCGTCCGTCATGCCCTTGGCCCTTCGTTTCCGCGTGGGCCCGCTCTAGCGGGCGGGCCGGCATTTGTCGAGGGGATCAGCGCGGCGCGCGCTCGCGCGTCGTCGGCACGCCGTGCGGGGCGAGCACCGGCACGAAGACG
Source organism: uncultured Shinella sp. (assembly GCA_946481465.1). The sequence continues at coordinate 6,618 of CAMLOC010000146.1, forward strand.
CGGCGCGAGGCACGGGCGGCGACGGGCAGGCCCTGGTAGAGCCGCTTCTGCGCCTCCACGATGATGACGCCGGAGAACATCGGCCAGAGCGTGCGGCCCAGCCGCTCGAAGGCGCCGCGCAGTTTCTGCACGCTGCGCAGCTTGGAGGGCGGGAAGAACAGCGCTTCGGCCGAAGCGCCGGGCGTGAAATTGGTTTCGCGCAACAGCGCGGTGAGCTGGCCGCGCGAATAGGGCCGGCCCGAGCCGAAGGGCGTATGCTCCATGCGCGCCCAGACGCCGCGCCGGTTCGGCACGACGATGACGAGCCGCCCGCCGGGGGCCAGCACGCGCCAGAGTTCCTTCATCGTCTCGCGCGGGTTTTCCGCGAACTCCAGCGAATGCACCATCAGCACGCGGTCGACCGAGGCGTCCGGCAGCGGCAGTTCCTCGTCGAAGACGAGCGCCGTGGAGGAAAGCTCGCCCGGCGGCCAGTTTACCGCCCCCTGGCCTGCCGGCATGAAGGCGAAGGTGCGCTCCGTGTCGGCGCGGAAGCGTTCAAGATAGGGCACGGCATAGCCGAGCCCGACCAGCCGTTCGTCCGGCAGGCGCGCCCAGAGCGAGGCGAGGGCCATGGCGATCGAATGGTCGGCGAGGCGCCCGAGCGGCGAGTGGTAGAACTCGCGAAGGTCGACGATATCGGCATGCATGACCCGAATGTGCGCGATGGACCGGTGGACTTCAAGGCCGATTGCCTTACATTCCCGCCGACCGGCCTACCAATGCGATGAGGAATGCGCCATGACCCCGTTGGAAACAGACCTTTTTTCCTGCCGCAGCGACAATTTCGGCGTCCTGCTGCACGATCCGGCGACGGGGGCGACCGCGAGCATCGACGCGCCGGAGGAAAAGCCGATCCTCGATGCGCTCGCCCGTCGGGGCTGGACCTTGAGCCACATCTTCACGACGCACCACCACAATGACCATGTCGAGGCAAACCCGGCGCTGAAGGCGCGTTTCGGCGCGACGATCATCGGGCCCGCGCGCGAGGCCATTCCCGGCATCGACCGCAAGGTGGACGGGGGGGAGAGTTTCGATTTTGCCGGCCGGCCGGTCGATGTGATCTCGACCCCGGGCCATACGCTCGGCCATAT
>CAMLOC010000147.1 GCA_946481465.1 uncultured Shinella sp.
GCCATGTCCCCCGGACATGGCTTCGGCGCGCGGGGCGAGCCGAACCTGATCATGGTTCCCACTTTTCCGCACGATGCTCTAGTCGCCGCCGGCGTTGCTGGCTAGCGGGTCCGCAGCCGGCGGTGGATAGGTGGCGAGCACGGCGTAGCGGCCGGCCTCCTCGCACCCGATAACGGGCAGGTCGCCCGACTTGATCCAGACATGGGCGATGATGCCGCGCTCGGGATCGCTCGACGCCCCGTAAAAGAGGGTCGAGGCGATCCCCCGGCGGCGCAACATCCAATGGGCGGCGAGCCCGTGCTGGAAGCAGACCGGACGCCATGGCGCGAAGCGGCCGCAGGCGGAGACCGCCCAGCGGACGGCGATCATCGGCTCCGCCGCTGCCGAAGGATCCGGCTGGCGTCCAGCCCGACCGGCAAGCCGGGTGACCCGGCGAAACGGAAGCCAGGCGATCGCGGCCGAGGAAGCGGCGAGCAGCGCGGCGGCCTCGATCAGCAGCAGCCGCTCGCGCCAGCTGATCTGGGTGAAGCGCGCCGCGCCGCGGCCCCAGCGTGCGAGGAAGCTCATTGGTTGGATCCGCTCGCGCGGCGCAGGAAGTGGCCGACCGAAAGGCCGCGCATCAGCGCACCACGATATTTGCGCAGCGCGGCGACCTCGTCCGCCTCGTGGGCGGGCGAGCCGCGCAGCAAGGCCCTGAGATCATCCAGGTCGACGACCGCGGCGGCGGGCGCGCACGCGTCGAGGCGCGCAATCTCGCCTTCGATCTCGCCGCGGGCGGCGGCGACCCCCTCTTGCCAGTCAGCCGCCTGGAATCCCTTTCGCTTCTCCGCGAGGACATCGGGATGGACGCGATCGGCGAGCGCGCGCAAGGCGAGCGAACGTGGCCGCCCCGCGGCAAGATATTGGTCGAGCGGCACCCGCAGGCAGAATTCGACCAGATCGCGATCGGCGGTGGGATCGCGAAAGTCGAGGCCCCAACCGGCCAGCATGCCCTTGTTGTAATTGCCGAGATCGAGCGACTGCAGCGCGCGAATTCGCTCGCGCGCGGCGTCGCGGCGGGGGCGCAAGCTGGTGTCGACGCCGAGATCGGCGGCGCGCCGGCGCAGACCCTCGATCCGGTCCCTGCGCACGCCGCGATCGGCGAACGCATCGCGCTCCTTGCCGGCAAGGCGCGCCAACAATCGCCAGCCGGCAGCCGGCACAAACGGACCGGCGGTGATCTGGGCGATGAAACGCGCCGGCATGCCATAAGCCCTGAGGGCGCGCATTTCGCCGGCGAGGCGCAGCAATCGCCCGCGTCCGAGCAGCTGCGACAGCAATTCGTAGCCGGTGTGAGAGATGCTGAAATTGCCGGCCTGGCCGGTCAGCACGACGCTAAGACCGCGGCTCTTCGCCTCGTCGTTGATCGCATCCCACCAGGTGTGGTTGCACAAATTCTGAATCGGTCGCTCGAACAGCAGGAAATTGCGGTCGAGGGCCGAAGCCGGAGAGCGATGCCCGGCGCTGATCGTGACATGCTCCATATTGGGGTGGAGCGAGGCGGTGCGCGCGGCGAGCGGCCCTTCGTCGCCGATCCGGCCGAGCGGCGCTTCGCCGGCAAAGCCGGCGCGCGGCACAGAGGTGAAGGCGACGACCCGGCCGCCGGGCCGATCGGCGAGCAATCGGGCCGCGGTCGCGGCGACGGCGTTGCTGTCGAGACCGGCGCTGAGATGGGCGCCGACGACGTCCTGGCCGCGCAGCCGGCGGGCGACGGCGACGTCGAGCCGGTGCCGGAATTCCTCGACATAATCCTCGTCGCTGCGGCCCGAAAATGGCGTGACGTCCGGGTTCCAGTAAGGGAGGCTGCGCTCGCCGGCGCGGTCGGCGATCAGGATATGTCCGGGCTCGACCCGTTCGACACCTTCGAAAAAGCTGTGGCTGCCGCGCTCCGGCATCAAGGCGAGAAAGTCGGCGGCGCGGTCGACATTGGGTCGGTAGGGGATGTCGGGCAAAGCGTGCAGGCCCTTGCCCATCGAAGCGAAGGCAATGAAGCCCGCCCCGTCCTGATTTCGGCCGCGGTGGAAGTAGAGCGGACGCTGCCCGACAAAGTCGCGGGCGAGGACCAGGCGCTGGCGCGCGCCGTCCCACAAGGCGAAGGCGAAGTCCCCGACCAGACGGGGAATTGCGTCGAGATCCCACGCCTCCAGCGCCTTCATCAGCACCGCGGCGTCGCTGAGCTTCGCGCCGTCCGCGCCGCTCAGCCCGAGGTCGCCTAGCAGCGCGTCGCGATTGTCGAGGCGAAGATCGGCGACCAGGGCGCGCATGCCGTCGGCCGCGACCTCCGGGCCGCGGTCATGCCGATCTTCCGGCAACAGCCGGTGGATGCGGCGGCCGAGCGCGATCCCGCCCTCCGACCAGAACGCCTCCTCGTCCTTTCCGTAGAGGCTCTGGGCGGCAAGGATACGGGCGCAGGGCTCCCGCGCCGCACCGCCGGCCAGATCCCAATAGCCTGAAAGGGCGGTCATGCCGCCAGCGGAGACGACCCGCCTTCGGTGATCGACAGCAGACCTTCGCGCTCGAGCTCGCGCACGACCTCGGTGACCTCGGCCTCGCAGCGCGCGCGATCGACCTTATATTCGGCCATCAGCGCGTCGCATAAGGCGTCGAGCGTGATCGGCTGCTCGGCGAGGCGCCAGATCCGGGTGGCGCTGCGATTGAAGCCGAAGCATTTCCCCCGCTCGGCATGAAGCGCGACCAGCTCGCCATCCACCTCGGCCTCGATCAGATCGCCATTCCGGCTGATGATGAGATTTGTCGACAAACGCGGTTCCTTTCTATGAGAGCCTGCTTGGGAATGGTTGCGGGTCGGCCGGCCGGGTCTTTTGCGCGCCGGACTTCGTCGCAACCTTGCCACGATGCGTTTGCATCGCGGTGGCGGTCGCTCCTAGCCGGCCCACAAAATCCCTTGGCCGTCCTCAACCGCCCCATTCCCAAGCAGGCTCTTCGCGGCTAACTAGAGCGGGGGGCGCGACATTGCAACGCGGCCCATCCTCGCCTGCGCCAAAGCACCGGATTTCTCTGGATTTTCTGTCATTGTGGATGAACGACCCGTGTTGAGCCCGTCGCCCCAGCCGAAGCGGACGTCGGATTATGTCGGCTTCGGCCTGACGATCCGCTCCGAGCTGATTCTGCCGGAGCTCGAGCGCGGCGCCGACGGGGATGCCGAGGCCGACGTCGAGGTTCGTCTGGGGGTGCTGGCCGGCCCGGAGTGGGACCGGATCGTCGGCATCGAGAACGACGCCTTCCGGCTGCGCGTCGCCGGCATCGGCCGTTTCGAAGCGGTCGAGGGTCGCAGGGTCACGATCGATCCCGATCCCGCGGCGACCGAGGCGGAGCTGCGCGCCTATCTGCTCGGCACCATGTTCGGGGCGCTCTTTCAGCAGCGCGGCTTGCTGGCGCTTCATGCGAGCGCCGTGGCGGCATTGCCGGGTGAGGATGGCGGCGATCAGGCGATCGCCTTCGTCGGCGAGTCCGGCGCCGGCAAGTCGACCATGGCGATGGCGCTCAACGCGCGCGGTCATCGCCTGCTGTGCGACGACGTGACGGTTGTCCGGCAGGACGAGGCGGGGCTTCCGCTGGTGTGGCCGGGGGTTCGGCGGCTGAAGCTTTGGTCGACCTCGATCGAAGCGGGCGGCGGGTCGACACAGGGCCTCGAGCCCGTGCTCAGCCGCGAGGACAAGTTTCACGTGCCGTCCGACCATGTCGCCGCCTATCGGCCATTCCAGCTGAGGGCTCTGTTTCTGCTTGCGACGGACGAGGCGCTGAAGGAGGTCCGGATCGATCGGCTTCGTGGCGCGGCGGCGATCCAGACATTGATCTCGCATACGTTTCGCGGACGGATCGTCCCGTTCATGTCCGCCTCCGAGCGCCATTTCCGCGCCTGCGTGGCGTTGCTCGACCATATGCCGGTCTATCGGCTGCTTCGGCCCTGGGGTCTCGGACATATCGACGATGTGTGCGATGCGATTGCGCAACACATCGGCAAAGAAACAAAATGAGGCCAGAATCCAAAGGAACCAAGGGAGACGGGCGGCATTTTTGGTTTGACAGTCCCGATACGAAACCACTAATCAGGTGCCCGACCTTCGATTGCACACAGGGGAGTCTAACGATGAGTGAACGCCGTCCGGTAGAAAATAGCGAAGACCGCGGTGAGTGGGTCACGCCTGTGGTTCGCCGCATGGACGCTGGCGACGCTGAGAGCGGCTTCCCGGGCGCCGTCGAGGACGCGCCCTACGTGCTCGCCAGCTAAGCGACGCACAGTCTAAGTTTCAAAAGGCCGCCCTTCTGGGCGGCCTTTTTCTTTGTTGCTCGACGGAGCTGGCGCTCGAACCTAGCATGTCGCCAATCCGCTCGTTGCGCGGAACACCGCCTAAATCGACCTTGGACCAGCCCTGGTTCCCCGGCCATGGTTTAACGGCTGGTCGCTCACGCGATCGCGGCTGATCGCTGCCCGGAAGGGCCGAACAGAGCCACCAGCTCGTGCCGCGCCGCGGCCGGCAGCAGGAAAGACAACTCGGCACCGCCCGATATTCGAACCACAGCCATAAGTTTACCGTCCGTCCCGATGGGCTGTATTCGAAATGCGGATGCGACCATGACTTGGCGACCGGCCTTGGGATCCTGGCGGCGTTGGGCGGTCGCGAGGCTCTGAGCGAGCAGGCTGACCAGTGCCGGCACGAGGGCGGAGGGACAGACCAATGTGGTTGGCTCATCCTCGCCCCGCTGCAAATTGATCAACACCTCCCGTCCGTCGTCAGTGACGACGGCGCCTTCCAGCGCCTTGAGGACGATTCCCTGCCGGACCGGCGTCCGGCGCGACTCCCTCCGGCCGCTGCTGATCCGGCTAGGATCTCCGGGTGCCGCGATGGCAGTTCCGGTGACATTCTTGTGGGCGGAGCGGCCAAGTTTGCGCGTCGTCTTCATCATCGCCCTTGCTCGGCCACCTCCGAACCCTTGATGGGCGGATCGGCGCGCCGTCGACCTGAAGCAAGATGACCGCTTCCCGAATGGGGCGCAAGCGCCGCGCGCGCTGGCCGCCGGAGCTCAAGATTCCGCGACATCTTCCGCCCAAAAAGAAACCGGCCGCCGATTACTCGGCGGCCGGTCCTTTTCCGTCACTTCCGAAGGATCAGATGATCCAGTCAGCGTTCGGCGGAAGCTGCGTAACGGTGTTGTCGAAGATGATCACCAGGTCGACACCGGCATCGTAGCTGCCGTTGCCGTTGGTGTCGGCGACGAACACTTCCGAGCCGCCCAGGCCGCCCGAGGTGACGCGAAGCATCGCGCCCTGGCCCGGGTCGAGGAACGCATCGATCTGCGCCGCCAGGTTGGTGTTGAAGTCGTTCGCACCGCCGATGACCAGCGACAGATTGCCGTTGGCGACCGCATTGGTGTCGGTGACATTCAAGCCGGCAATGCCGAGAGCGAGGCCGTTGGTGGCCGGGCCGCCCGCATTGATGTCCAGCTTGTCCGTGGTCCAGTCGAAGCCACTGATCCGATCGATGCCGGCCAGCGAAATCGCCGTGGCAACAGACTGTGCCGCCGCGGAGTAGCCAAAGACGTTGACACCGTCATTCGTTCCGACCGCCGAACCGCCGTTCAACAAGTCGCCGCCGAGGCCACCGAAGATCAGGTCGGTGCCGCCAGCTGCGCCCTGCAGGCCGCCGCTGAGGGTATCGGACGCCGCACCACCGAAGATGATGAGGTTGCCGTTGGTCTCGGCGTTGGCGTTGACGATCAGATTTTCGGACGAATTCAGGAAGAAGCCGTCGATCCGAAGCGTCTGGCCGGCGAACGTGTTCGAGTCGACCGTCGTGACGGTGTAGTCGAACGTGCCCGTGTTGAGGTCGTTGCCGCCGAACTGGGTCTGATCCTCGCTCAGCAGGACAACGTTCTCAACCCGAACCACGCCGTTCAGCACGATCGCCGCGCCACCGTCATAATCGCCACGGAAGGCGACCGTGTCGTTGCCGTTGCGACCATCGAAGCTGTGGCCGGCATTGCCCCACGCACCCGTCTCGTAGAAGACGCCGTCGTTCTGCTCACCACCCAGGACATTGTCGTTGCCCTGGCCGGCGAAGACTCGGAGCGACCCGTTCTTCTCGTCGGTGGCGTCGATCGTGAGATCCTCGCCAGCCTGAAGCCCCGGAATTCCCGCACCGAGGCCGTTGGCGATGACCGTGAGGGTCGTGCCGGCCGCGATGTTGGCGTCGCGGATGATCAGGTTGTAGTCGAACGGACCCGGCGTAACCGGGTTCGGCCAGACACCGACGACCTGACCCGAGGCAACGACCAGGTTCTGGACGTTGACCAGGTTGTTGGCGCCGAACTGGTAGCCGCCGGCATAGGCACCGCCCTGGATGGCGACAGTGTTGACGCCGGTGCCCAGGTCGATGTTGTCGTTCACGGACAGATCGTTGCCCGCGAAGACGGCGTCGTTGCCCGCTCCACCCGTGACCGTGTCGGTACCGCCTCCATTGATGTAGAAGGAGTCGTTGCCGTCACCGCCGTTCAGGTTGTTGTTGCCGGCGCCACCATAGAGGTAGTCGTTGCCACCGGCACCGTTGAGCGTGTCGTTGCCGCCCTGACCGAACAGCTGATCGATCTCGGCCGTGCCGTTGACGGTGTCGTTGCCGGCACCCGCCTGGACCTGGACCGACTGGGCCGCACCCGCATTGTAGACGTCGTCACCGGCGCTGAGCGGGACATTGTCGACCACGTTGACATTGACCGTGACGTTGGTGGTCAGGTCGTCACCGTTGCCGGCGATGCCGTCATTGCCGCTGTCCGACAGGACGTAGGTGAAGGTCGCCGGACCGACATAGCCCGGGGTCGGGGTGAAGGTGACCGTCTGGGCACCCGCATTGACCAAGACCGTGCCGAAGGCGCTGCTGCCACCGGTGATGCGCAGCTCGTCGTAGGACGTCTCGTTGGCCGGACCGACCTGGTCGTTGGCGAGCAGCTGGAACCAGGTGAAGGTGGCCGACTGATCCTCGACGACGAGCGGAGCGCCCGGCGAGATCGGATCGTTGCCGTCCTGGCCTGGGACCGGCGAGCCGGCGAAGTTGGCCAGCTGGAGCAGACCCACCGGCAGGACGCCGTCAGTGCCACCGATCGGCGCATCATTCACGGAAGTGACCGGAATGTTGACCGTGCCGGTGTCCTGCAGGCCCGTCGGATCGGTGATGACGTAGTCGAACGTCGCCGTTCCGAAGAAGTTCGCCGACGGCACGAAGGTGAAGGTGCCATTGGCGTTCGCCGTCAGGGTACCGCCGGTGACCGCCGCCGAAGCGCCGGAGCCCGGAGTGAGGCCGGCAACGCTGACCACCGACAGACCGGCATTGCTGCCGCCGGCATTGTCCGGATCGCTGTCATTGGCGAGCAGATTGGCCTGGGTGAATGTCGTGCCGGCGGAGTCCTCGTTGATCGCCGGACGATTGTCCGTGTTGGCGATCGGCGCGTCCTCGACCGCCGCGACATCGAGAGTCACCGTGCCGACATCGGTGCCGGTGCGGATGTCGGGCTGGCCCGGAACCCGCGGATCGAACACAGAGGCCGGACGGGCCGCACTGTCGTCGACGACATAGCTGAAGGAGGCGTCGAGACCGTTCTGGTCGCCGAGCGATTCGATCTCGAAGCTGATGATGTTGCCATCGGCGTCGATGTCGAAGTCGCCGTCGTCGGCCGTGCCGTAGATGC
>CAMLOC010000148.1 GCA_946481465.1 uncultured Shinella sp.
AGAGATATTCGTTCCAGGCGGTGATGAAGATGTAGATGCCGGTGGAGATGATGCCGGGCATGGTAAGCGGCAGGACGACCCGGCGCAGCGCCGTCAGCCGCGAGCAGCCGTCGATCATCGCCGCTTCGTCGAGGCTCTTCGGGATCGCGCCGATATAGCTCGTCAGCATCCACACGGCGAAGGGAATGGCGACCGTCGCATTGGCGAGGATGAGCCCGAAATGCGTATCAAGGATGCCGGCTTTGCGCATCAGCACGAAGAGCGGCAGGATGAGCAGCACGATCGGGAACATATTGATGAGCAGGAACTGCAGCATCAGGAGCTTGCGGCCGGCAAAGCGGAAGCGCGAGAAGGCATAGGCCGCCGTCACCGCCACGGCAAGGCCGAGCACGACGGTGCCGCAGGCGATGATGAGGCTGTCGAGCATGTTGCCGAGGAACGAGGTCTGCCGGAGCAGGCGAATATAGTTGTCGAGGCTCCAGCCGGCGGGCGAGACGGAGACGCCCGTCGCGTTCAGCGTTGCGGTCGGCGTCAGCGAGGTCAGCACCATCCAGGCGAAGGGCGCCATGGCGAAGAGCACGATGACGAGCACCGGCAGGTCGGTCGTCAGGATGCGACGCAGCGTGGACGGCTTGTTCATCGTTCGACCTCCCGCATGGTCCGGGCGAGATAGACGGCGACGATCGCGCCGAGAAGGATGGTGAAGGTGACGGCGATCGTCGTGCCGTAGCCGAAATCGAGGTTCTGGCGGGCGCGCACGAAAGCGTAGAGCGGTAGCGTATGGGTCGCATACCCGGGGCCGCCGCCGGTCATGACGAAGATCACGTCCATGGAATTGGCGACCCAGATGACGCGGAGCAGCCCGGCCGTCGCCAGTACCGGCGCGATGCCGGGCAATGTGATGTGCACGAACTGCCGCCAGGGCGAGGCACCGTCGATCGACGCCGCCTCGTAGTGGCTCTTCGGAATGCCCTGGAGGCCGGCGAGGATCATCACGGCGAAGAAGGGAAAGCCCTGCCAGGTCAGCGTCGCGATGATGGCATAGAGCGCGAGGTCGGGGTCGGCGAGCCACGGCACGGCCGACTGCACGACGGACAGGTAGAGGAGGATATCGTTCAGCACGCCGGTGTTCGGATCGTAGATCCAGCGCCACATCAGCGCGATCACGACGCTCGGCAGCGCCCAGGGAATGATGATGAGCGCACGCGCCAGGCCCCGCCAGGGGAATTCGCGGTTGAGCAGCAGCGCCGTCACGAGGCCGAGGCCCATCTGCAGCGGCACCGTCAGGCCGATCCAGATCGCGGTGTTGCCGAGCGCGGTCCAGAAGACGGGATCGGCGAAGAGCTTTGCATAGTTGCCGAAACCGACGAAGCGGCTGGCATTCGGCTTCCAGAGGATGAGGTCGTAAAGGCTGGTGAAGACCGCCTGCACCATCGGGAAGAAGACGATGAACAGGGTGACGAGCACCGCCGGCGCCAGCAGCATGTAGGGCATCAGCCGCACGCTCCAGGGCGTGGGGATGGTCACGGCGGTCGATAGGGGTGCGGTTGTCGCGGTCATTCGGTCGTTCCCGGCCGTTGGCTGTCGAAAGGTCCCATCCGCCCAGGTGTTCGGGCGGGGCGGATGGGAAGGCGGGGCGGGCGAAGGCTCGCCCGCACCAGGGAAGATCATTGCTGCGCGAAGAGGGCTTCGAGCTGCTGCATCATCTGTTCGGAGGTGATTTGCCCGGTCAGCGCCTGCTGCATGGCCGTCTGCCAGGCCGTGTTGACGAATTCCGAGGTCGCGGTGTTCTGCGGCAGCACATGGGCGAAGGGCAGCGACTGCACGGTGGCGTCGACGAAGCGGCGCTCATGCAGCGTCCAGTTCGCCGAGCCGCTCTTGGTCACGGTCATCTGGCCGGTCGCCTTGTTGAAGGCGACGTTGTTCTCGCCTTCGCAAGGAAGGAGATCCACTTCCAGGCGGCATCCTTCACCTCGGAGGAGGAGAAGATCGCCAGCGATTCATCGCCATAGGAGGTCCAGTGGCCGCCGCCGCATTCCGGCACCGGCACGGCCGAGACCTTGTCGCCGAGCGCCTTGACCATGTCGTTCGACGAGCCGACGTGATGGATGGGCATGGCCGTCGTTCCGTTCTTGAAGGCGGCGGTGATCTCCTGGAAACCGTCGTTCGGTGCGGAGGCGGGAATGACCTTGTCCTTCTGGAAGAGGTCGATCAGCCACTGGTTGGCGGCGATCGCCTGCGGCGTCGTCAGGCCGCCCGGCTCGAGCTTGGCGCCCTGCGAGAGCACGAAGGCGCCCCACTGGTCCCAGCCGCCCTTGCCGCCGCGCAGGCCGAAACCGTAGGTCGTCGGCGCCTTGGTGAGCTTGATCGCCGCATCGCGGAATTCGTCGCAGGTCTTCGGCGGCTGAAGGCCGGCGGCCTCGAACAGGTCGGCGCGATAGTAGAGATAGAGCACGACATACTGGATCGGCAGGTAATATTGCTCACCGTCCGGCCCCTTGTTGAGCTCGAGAAGGTTGTCGAGCAGGTCGGCCTTGCCGGCCCAGCCGTCGATCTTCGCTCCCAAGGGCTCCAGCGCGCCCATCTCGATGAGGCGCGGCTGGGCGAAGAGTTTCACCATCGCGGCATCCGGCGCGTTGCCGCCGACGAGCGCGGTATAGAGATTGTCGTAGTAGCTGTTCCACGGAACGTTTTCCGCTTCGATCTCGATGCCCGGATTGGCCGCCTCGAACTTGGCGACAAGATCGGCCATCGGATTTTCCGGATTGTCGAAGTGATACCAGAAACGAACGGTTTCCGCCGATGCGGTGCCTGCCAGAAGCGACGTTGCCAGCGCGGCACTTACGGCCAGTGTCTTCCAGATTTTCATTGTCTCCTCCTTTGAAAATCGAACTCAGTTCCTACCGGCCATGCGCCGGGCATCCGCCCCTGCCGCCGCCAGCGCCTCCCGCGCGGCGGTAAGATCGAGGGTGTTTTGCAGAAAGCCGTGCGTGACGCCCGGCACGATCGTCAGCCCCTCGCTGCGCCCGAGGCGTTTCAGGCGCTCGTGCAGCACGATGCTGTCGGACAGCAGCGGATCGACACCCGCCGCCATCAGGTGCAGCGGCGGCAGGGCCGCAAGCGCCGCGTCCGCGGCGAGCAGGGGACAGGCGAGCGGATCGGCCGAGACGTCGCGATCGCCGACATACCAGTGCCAGTAGCGCTGCATCTTCGCCGTCGTCAGGCCCGGCCCGTTCTCGAAATCCCGGTAGGATTCGGTGCGGAAATCACCGGCATAGGTGCCGTAGAAGAGAAGAGCGCCGGCAAGCGGTGGGCGTCCCTCCCTCGCTTCGTGCAGCAGGGCGGCCAAGGCGAGGTTCGCGCCGGCGGAATCGCCGGACAGGATGAGCGGGCCGGCCGTCACGCCGAACGGTGCGGAGACGGCAAAGGCGTTGCGGATCGTCGCGACGACATCCGTCAGGCCCGCCGGATAGGGATGTTCCGGCGCCAGGCGGTAATCCGGCAGCAGCACCGGCAGGCCGCATTCCAGCGCGAGGACGCGGGCGCAGCGCTCATGGGTCTCCGGGCTGCAGAACGCAAAGCCGCCGCCATGCACGAAAATGACCGCACCGGCGCCCGCGCCCGGTGGCACCAGCACCTTGAGGCGCACGCGTGCCGAGCCGAGACCCGCGTCTTGCGGGACGAAGGCTTCGCCGATCGCCGCCATGGCGGGCAGGTCGACATTCCAGCGCCGGTTGCCGTCTTCCGAAAGCGCCCGGCCTTCGGCGGGCGGCAGGGTTGTCGGATCGACCTGCGGCCCGGTTTCGGCGGCCACGCGCGCAAGCAACGCCGCCATCTCCGGCGACAGGCGTGAGAGGTCCGGCATCGTGCTCATTGGGTCGCGTCCGGAAAGACGTCGGGGCCGAGATCGACGATCGTCGCGATGTGGTGGTGCAAGGCCGCGCCCGCCTTCACCACATCCCCGCTCTCGATCGCCTCGATGATCGAGCCATGCCGCTGGGCGGTCGCCACTAGATCGCGCGGCGTGATGCTGCGCGATATCTTGAAGCGGTGATTGTGCACCAGGCAGCGGTGCAGGATGGGGTCGAGCGCCGGAAGCTGCGCATCCTGGAAGATGCGACGATGGAAATCCCGGTCGAAGGAGGCGAGTTCCAGTTCGTCGCCCGCCTTCGCCGCATCGAGCATCTCGGCAAAAAGCGCCTTGAGATCGCCGACCAGCGTGCGGCTCGGCGCCTGGATCGTCCGCACGATGCCGTTGCACTCGACCTGCAGGCGCACGCGGAACATTTCGACGGCCTCCGCTTCCGTGCATTCGGAGACCTGGGTGCCGCGGTGCCCCTGCCGGCGCACCAGGCCCTCTTCCTGCAATTGCAGCAATGCCTCGCGCACCGTGCCCTGGCTGCAGGCGAAATGGGCCGCCAGATCCAGTTCGGTGAGCGCCGCCCCGGCCGGAAGCACGCCCAGCATGATGTCGCGCTTCAGCGCATTGAAGGCGGCGGCCGACTTGGCGGGCTTGGCCGCGCTGCGGGCACTTGAGGCTGTAGAAAAATACGTCATCGGCGGCTCGTGAAGTTGCCAATCGTCTCTGCTATCATTATTGATATTGATATCGATAATGAAGGTCAAGGATCGAGTTGACCTTTTGGAGGAGAAAACCGTGACGGCAATCGCGTTGAGGCAGATCCGGAAAACCTATGGGATGCTGCAGGTCATCCACGATGTCGACATCGACATTGCAAGCGGCGAGTTCCTCGTCCTCGTCGGCCCTTCCGGCTGCGGCAAGTCCACGCTTCTGCGCATGATCGCGGGGCTGGAGGAGATTTCCGGCGGCATCCTCGATATCGGCGGCAAGGTGGTGAACGCGCTGCCGCCCTCCGATCGCGATATCGCCATGGTGTTCCAGGACTACGCGCTCTATCCGCATATGAGCGTGCGCGAGAACATGGCCTTCGGCCTCAAGATGCGCGGCACCGCCGGCGAGACGATCGATCGCCGGGTCTCGCACGCCGCCGATATCCTGAAGATCCAGCCGTTCCTCGACCGGCGCCCGGCCCAGCTTTCGGGCGGCCAGCGCCAGCGCGTCGCCATGGGCCGCGCCATCGTGCGCGAGCCCTCGGCCTTCCTCTTCGACGAGCCGCTCTCCAACCTCGATGCGGCGCTGCGCGTCGAGATGCGCCTGGAAATCGCCAAGCTGCACAACCGCATGAAGGCGACGACCGTCTACGTCACCCACGACCAGGTGGAGGCGATGACGCTGGCCGACCGCATCGTCGTGCTGAATGCCGGCCGGATCGAGCAGATCGGTCCGCCGCTCGACCTCTATCATCGCCCGGCGAGCCTCTTCGTCGCGCGCTTCATCGGCAGCCCGACCATGAATACCCTGCCGGCCGCGGTAATTGCCGATGGCGGCGGCGGCGCGCTGCGCCTGAAGGAGCGCACCCTGTCGCTGGCCGGCCCGGGCGGGCAGCCGATCCCGGAAGGCGAGGTCACGTTCGGCATCCGTCCGGAAGACCTTTCGGCCTGTCCGCCGGAGGAGGCGTGGTTCAGCGGCGAGCTTGCCGTCGCCGAGCGGCTGGGAAGCCAGACCTACGGCTATGTCGAGATCGGCGAAGCGCGCATGCTGACGGTCGAGTTTCCGCGCAACACGCCGATCCGTGTCGGCGAGACGATCCATGTCCGGCCGAACAGGGAGGCGATCCACCTGTTCGATGCCGCAACGGGCCTGCGCATCAACTGAGCCGGGTTCCTTAAAGGGCGAGGCGGCTCAGGGTTTGCCGGCCGTTGTGGCAAGCTCGGCTTCCATCTCCGCGATATCCTGGAACCGGTCGGCGATGCGGGCGTGCGGGCGCCCGCCGTCGGCTGCGGCAATGGCCACGACGATCTCGTCCGGATGCGGCGCATCCGCGATCTGGAAGTTGGCGGTCAGGAAATGGGAGCGCTTGCCCGTCTCGCTCTTGTGCATCATGGGCAGCGAGAGCAGCGCGCCGGGGGCATTGCGGGTATTGGCGAATTCCAGGTAGTTCGTGCCGCCGATCGCGTCGCGGAACGGATTACCGAAGCGCAGGGTATGGATCATCGCCGAGGCGTGCTCGATCTCGCCGTTGATGCCGACGGCGGCCGCCTTGCCGCAGGCCTCGATCCTCTCCGCCGGCATCTGCGCCAGCAGCCGGCGCGTCATCTCCGCGCTGAGCGGCCCGGCGATGCGGATGATCTCCGGCCGCAGGTCCTCCACGAAGCCCTTGCCGGCCCAGGGGTTCTCGATGATGGCGGCCACGACGACGATGGTGAAGGGGCGCGGCGGGGTCTTGCCGCCTTCCATGCGGGTTTCTTCCAGGAAGGTGCAGATCTTTCGGATGCCATACGCCATGTCGTTTCCACCGTCTGTTGAATGTCGCGCCAACCTAGCGCGAGACGGTGCGAGGTCTTCCTGCCATACGGAGGAAACGGGACCGGCTATCTCCTGCGAAAACAAGTAGCTTTTGCCAAGGTTGCGCCGCATGATCACGGCCCTACGAGGGGAGTGCGCAGCACGTTGGACCAGAGATCACGCCTACTTTCGCTTCGCGACGTCGCAAGCCAGATCAACAGCGGCGGCGACCTCGCCACAGTGCTGCACCAGTTGATCGCGGCCGCCTGCCGGCATGCCGACTGGGCTCTCGGCTCGATCATGGGCATCGATGCCGCGCACGGCTATGCCCATGTCATCGTCCGGCACGATCCGACGCTCATCCATCGCGCGCTGCCCGACCGGTGGGAGCTTGCCAACAGCCCGTCGCTGATCGCGCTCCAGCGCAACCAGCCGGTCTACATCCGCGATGCGCGGGAAAGCGTCGAGTTTCCCGGCTATCGCAAGGAGGCCTTCGAGCGCGACTACCGCACCGTCCTCGTCATGCCGATGAATTGCGCGGATGCCGAGGGCCGTCCGATGGTGCTGAGCGTGATCGCCCGCGCCGTGACGGAGGTGACGGAGGACGACCTCGCCTTTTTGGGAACGATCATCCATCTCGGTGCGATCGCGGTCGAGAAGCAGCACCGTCTCGCCGCCGAGAAACGCGCGGCCGAACGGCTCGACCGGGCGCTGACGGCGCACACCTCGCTATTGGAGAACGTGCTGAGCGACGGTTCGGTCTCCTCGCTTGCCGCGATGGTCGGCAGGCTCTTGCCCAATCCGCTCGTCGTGGTGGATTTCACCGTCAACCAGGTGATTGCCGGTCGCTCTCCGCTGGCGGCGGATTTCGACGATGCAGCATGGGCGGCGGCCGCGCCCACGGTCTTTGCCCGGCCCCTCATCCGCGCGGCGCGGGAGGCGGTGGAGCGCGGCAGGACGGAGACGGCGCCGATCTTCCTCGAGGACGGATCCCGGCGGCTGCGCGTCTCGGCCCGCACGGAACCCCTGACGGTGGATCGCCAACTGGTCGGCGCGCTCGTCATCTTCCCCTCGGCGGCAGCGGAAGGCGAACTGGACCAGTTGATGCTCGACAGCGCGAAATTCGCGCTCAGCGTCCAGATGATGCGCAGCTTCCTGCGCTTCCGCTTCGAGACGCGCACGCAGAGCGAACTGTTCTTCGAAATCGTCGAGCGGCGCTGGCGCGATGCCGCGGATATCGGCCAGCGGGCCGCCCGGCTCGGGCTCGACCTGTCGGCGCCGCAGCAGATGATCGTGGTGGATTTTCCCGACCGCGCCAAGGCTTTCGGCGGCGGCTCCGTCGATGTCGAGCACACGCTCTCGCGCATC
>CAMLOC010000149.1 GCA_946481465.1 uncultured Shinella sp.
CGGCCTGTCCGGCCTGATCTCGCTGCGCGCCGAGTTCCAGAGCCTCCCCGTCGTCATCGTCTCGGCGAGCGACGACCCGGCCACCATCCGCCGGGCGCTCGATCTCGGCGCCTCCGGCTTCATCTCCAAATCGGCCTCCATCGAGGATATCCGCGAGGGCATCGGCTCGGTGCTCGAGGGCAACATCTATACGCCCGGCTTCTACGTGCGCGGGCCGGAGCAGGACAGCGAGGTGGCGGACCTCATCGCGCGGCTGCGCACGCTGACGCCGCAGCAGTCGCGCGTGCTCTCCATGCTCGCCGAAGGCCTGCTCAACAAGCAGATCGCCTATGAACTCGGCGTCTCCGAGGCGACCATCAAGGCGCATGTCTCGGCGATCCTCCTGAAGCTCAATGTCGACAGCCGCACCCAGGCGGTCATCCAGCTCGGCAAGATCGGCAGCGCCCAGGCCGCCGCCTGAGGCCTATTCCGCCGCTTCCCGCTGCGTCGTCGAAAGCTGCGTCAGCCAGGCCCGCATGGAGGCGGGGCGGACGGGCTTGTTCTGCACGAGGATATTGTCGCGCTCGGCTTCGGCGCGCACGTCCGGCGTGCGGTCGGCGGTCACAAGCAGGGCCGGGACCTCGCGGGCGAGCGCCGCCCGGAGCTTCGCGATCGCGGCAATGCCGGTGCCGTCGTCGAGATGGTAGTCGGCGATGACCGCATCGAAGGCGGGAGCGCCGCTCGCAACCAGCGCCTCGACGGCGGCCACCGATTCGGCCAGCGTCACCGCGCAGCCCCAGCCGGAGAGCAGGAGCCGCATGCCGTCGAGGATCTTCGGCTCGTTGTCGACGCACAGGACGCGCAGGCCCTTGAGCGGCTCGTCGCTGGCCGGCACGGCGGCGGGCTTGTCGGCGACGTGCCGGCTTGCCGCTGCGTCGATCGGCACGCGCACCTTGAAGCTGGTGCCGCGCCCCGGCGTCGACTGCAGCTCGACGGGATGCGACAGCACGCGCGAGATGCGGTCGACGATGGAAAGGCCGAGCCCGAGGCCCGGCGCCGTGCGGGCGCCCTCGTCGAGCCGGGCGAACTCCTTGAAGACCGTGCGGAATTTCGAGGCGGGAATGCCGATGCCCGAATCGAGCACCTGGATGTGGGCGTGCCCCCCCTTGCGCCGGACGCCGACGAGGACCGTTCCCGCATTGGTGTATTTGATGGCGTTCGAGACGAGGTTCTGCACGACGCGGCGCAGGAGGTTCGGATCGGTGCGGATGGCAAGCGAGGAGGGGACAACGGTGAATTTCAGGTTCTTCGCCCGCGCCATCGGCGCAAAATCGGTCTCGATGCGCTTCAGGAGGTCCTTCAGCGGCACGGTCTGCACGCGCGGCTTCATCGCCCCGGTGTCGAGGCGGGAAATGTCGAGCACGGCGCCGAGGATCGCTTCCACCGATTCCAGCGAGGAATCGATGTTGTGGATCATCTCGCGGTTCTCCGTCTCGCCCAGCCGCTCGACAAGCGAGGAGGAATAGAGCCGCGCGGCGTTCAGCGGCTGGAGGATATCGTGGCCGGCGGCGGCGAAAAAGCGCGTCTTGCTGATATTGGCCTCTTCGGCGGCCGCGCGCGCCTCGGCGAGTTCCGTGTTGACGCGGGTCAGTTCCACGGTGCGCTGGGCGACGCGCTGTTCCAGCGTCTCGTTGACCTGTTTCAGCGCCCGGTCGGCCGCCACGCGGTCGGTGATGTCGGTATAGGTGGAGACGAACCCCTTTTCCGGCATGGCATTGGTGCGCACCTCGATGATGCGCTCGCCGCCGGCAAGCACCAGCGCGAAGGGCTCGTCATAGGTCATGGTGCGCGTGACGGCCGCTTCGCGGTCATCCTGCGCGATGTCGCCGCGCTCGACGAGGATGTCCACGATGTCGGAGAGCGGGAAGCCGACCTGGCCGACATATTCCGGCAGGTCGAGCAGCTGGCGGAAGCGGCGGTTCCAGACGGTGAGGTTGCCGGCGCTGTCGAAGACCGCGATGCCCTGGTCCATCTGGCCGAGCGCGGTCTGCAGCATGTCCTGGTTGTATTGCAGGGCCTCGCTGGCCTGGTCGAGCAGCCAGTCCGTGTCCGTCGGCGTGTCGTCGATGCGCTGGAGCACGAGCGAGAGCACGAGGCGGGCGGAGGAGGAGCCGATGGCGCTGCCGAGCAGCTGCTCGGAAAAATGCACGATGGCGGCATCGGCCGGCGAATTGTCCTCCAGCCAGCGGCCGACCTGCCGTTCATAGGTGTGGAAGGAGCGCTGCATGCGCTCTTCGCCGAGATACTTTGCGATGGTGGTCTTGAGGTCCCTGACCGTCACCTTGGTGCGCCGGCCGCGGAAGGCCCGTTCGAGGCGCGGCTTGGAGCGGATGAAGGTGCCGGCCTGGAGCCGCTCCAGCGAGGTGGGGTTGCGGGTGAGCGAACCGATGACATAGGCGCCGACATTCACCATCATGGCGAGCAGCGTGGCGTTGACCAGCGGATCGGCGTTCTCGCCGGTGAAGAGGGTGGCGCCCGGAAACAGGAAGCCGAGCACGGTTTCGGCGATATAGGCGTTGTCGGCGACGCCGATGCTCGGCAGGAACAGCAGGTAGGCCCAGATGACGAGGCCCGAGATCATGCCCGCCATGGCGCCGCGGGCATTGGCGTTGCGCCAGAAGAGGCCGCCGAGCAGGGCCGGGGCGACCTGCGCGGCCGCCGCGAAGGCGAGCAGGCCCATCGAGGCGAGGCCGGCATTGGCGGCGGTGGCGCGATAATAGGCGTAGCCCATCAGCAGCACGAAGAAGATCGCGAGCCGCCGGATGCGCAGCAACATGCGCGACAGGTCGTCCTGCTGCTCGACGCCGCCGATGAGGTTGCGCCTGAGCACGACGGGGATGACGATGTCGTTCGACACCATGATGGACAGCGCCACAGAGGCGACGATGACCATGGCGGTGGCGGCGGAGAACCCGCCGATGAACGCGATGAGCGTGAGGACCGGCTGGTCGAGCGCGAAGGGCAGGGTCAGCACGTAGAGGTCGGCATCGCCCTGGCCGCCGAAGGTGAGCACGCCGCCGATGGCGACCGGCAGCACGAAGAGATTGATGGCGACGAGGTAGAGCGGGAAGAGGACGCCTGCCATGCGCAGTTCGCCCGCCGTGCGGTTCTCGACGACGGTGACGTGGAACTGGCGCGGCAGCATGACGATGGCGAAGGCGGAGAGCACGATGAGCAGGATCCAGCGCGCCGTCGGCGTCTCGTAGGTCAGCGCCTGCATGACGCGCTCGTTCGCCGCCGCCTGCCGCCAGAGGTCGCCCGGCCCGTCGAACATGAAGTAGATGACGTAGATGCCGACGGAGGCCATGGCGATGAGCTTGACCAGCGATTCCATGGATATGGCGAGGATGAGGCCGTTCTGGTGCTCGGTGGCGTCCGTGTGGCGCGTGCCGAAGACGATGGCAAAGCAGGCGAGAAACAGCGTGACGACCAGCGGCAGGTCGATGAGGCCGCCGGAGGCGGCGATGCCGAAGCCGGTCGTGTCGACCATGGCGGAAACGGAACTGGAGACCGCCTTCAGCTGGAGCGCGATATAGGGAATGTAGCCGATCAGCGAGATGAGGGCGACGACGGCGGCGACGCCCGGATTCTTGCCGTAGCGCGCGGCCACGAAATCGGCGATCGAGGTGAGGCGTTCGGATTTGGCCAGCGTCACGATGCGGCGGATAAGCGGCATGCCGAGCGTGAACATCAGGATCGGGCCGATATAGATGCCGGCGAATTCGAGGCCGTGGGTCGTGGCAAGGCCGACGCCGCCGAAATAGGTCCAGGACGTGCAGTAGATCGCAAGGCTCAGCGCATAGACCAGCGGCCGGCCCCTGGATGTGCGGCCGGTGCGCTTTGCCTTCCGGTCGCCGTAACTTGCAACCGCGAAGAGCAGGAGCAGATAGGCGAGCGCGAGGGCGAATATCAGCGAGCCCGGCATGCTTCCTCCCGCAGTCCTTCGGCCTTTGCCGCGAGAATAGGCCAAAGCGGGCGGGAAGGAAATTGCGTCGAAGGTCGGGTGTGCAAGGGAGCGGTGCGTAACCCCCGGATATTGACGGAGTGCAGTTCCATCCCGGCGAAAACTAAACTAGGTTGCCTTTGCTTTACAGCAACAGGAGACCCTCATGCTCAATGAGTTCAAGGCGTTTATCGCCCGCGGCAATGTCATGGACCTCGCCGTCGGCGTCATCATCGGTGCAGCCTTCAACAAGATCGTCGAATCCGTCGTCAATGACCTCGTCATGCCGATCGTCGGTGCATTGACCGGGGGTGGTTTCGACTTCTCCAACTACTTCATCGCATTGTCCAGCAACGTGACGGCGACGTCGCTCGCCGCCGCCCGCGAACAGGGCGCGGTCTTTGCCTACGGCAATTTCATCACCGTGCTCATCAATTTCCTCATCCTCGCCTGGATCATCTTCCTGATGATCAAGGGCGTGAACCGCATGCGCGCGTCGCTGGAGAAGGAAAAGGCTGCCGGTGCCGCCGAGCCCGCGCCGCCGCCGGAAGACGTGCTGCTGCTCACCGAGATCCGCGACCTCCTCAAGAGCCGTCCGGTCGCCTGAAGCATTTTACAGCGGATTGTTACACGAAAGGCCCGGTTCGCCGGGCCTTTTCACGTCGAGGGCCAGCCCGTCGCGCGGGCCTCTTCCAGCGTGGCGAGGAGGGCGTCGGCGGGGGAGAGGCCGAGCCGCTCACCCTGGCGCGAAAGCCAGCCGGCATGCACCAGGCGGATCTCGACGGGAATGCGCTCGATGCCGAGCGCAAGGGCCACTGCCGTGCGGTGCTTGCCGTTGGTGTGGCGGACGAGGCGGCCCCCGGCGTCGATCGCCACGCCGATATCGCGCTCGGCAAGGTCCTGCCAGAGCGTGCGCGTCCAGCGGTGGCGCCGGCCGGTCTGGCCGAGCAGGCCGAGATCGGAATGCGGCACGATGCCGTTCTTCTCGATATCGGCAATCAGCGACAGGTAATATTCGAAGAAATTGTCGAGCTTCTCGATCGTGTCGATGGCGATGCGGTTGCGCTTGACCGTCGCCCCGTCCGCGATGCGTTTCGCATAGGCCCGGTAGCGCGCGCCGGCGCGAAAATCCTGCCGCGTTTCGACGAGTTCTGTGATCTCCGCATGGGAGGACGATTTTTCCAGCGGTTCGACGATGCGGCTCCAGTCGCTGCCGTCGAGGAAATGCGTGCCGATCCAGCGCAGCCGCCCGCGATCCAAAATATTGTCGCGCAGCCGGGTGGTCAGGTGATGGGTTGCGATGGGAATGACCAGCCGTTCGCCGAAATGGAAATGCGCCTGCGCGACGAGGATGGCAGGCCCACCCTCGCGGTCCAGCCGCCGCGCCGCCCGATTGAACCGCCCGGTGAAACCGATATGCGCCGCCGCGAAGTCGCGCATCGGCACGAGGTCGAGCGCCCGCTGGAGAAGCGTGGGCGCTGGGGGCCGCGCGCGGGGCGGGCTCCGTTCATAGACCGGTCGTGGAAATGTCTGGTGGTCGGCCAACCTGTACTCGAGTCCGTTCCCGATGGCCGTCAGCGCGAAGGGTGGTCGACGGCGGCGCCATCCATGACAAATAAACGACGGTTTGCAAAGCCGTGAGGGCCCGGGGCGCCGCTGCCTGCGGGAAAACCCGGATATTTCCGCGCTTTCACGCTGATCGGTGGCGCGTGACGGCGGCACCGACCAGCACAGCCGCGAATCAGGCCGTTGCGCCGGCCGTCTTCGTCTGGTGGATCTCGATCAGGCTCGGGCCGTTGCGGGCGCCCGCCTTCTCCAGCGCGGCGGGCAGGTCGCGCACGTCGGCGAGGCGTTCGGAGGGCACGCCATAGGCGGTGCCGATGGCGATGAAGTCCGGCGCGGAGGGTTTCACCCCTTCCGGCGTGATGCCGGCCTCGACCATGAAGTTCTCGATCTCCTGATAGCCGTCATTGTTCCAGACGAGGAAGATCACGCGCGCTTGCGCATCCGCTGCCGAGCCGATCTCCGACAGCGAGAACTGCAGGCCGCCATCGCCGGCAAGGCAGATGATCGGTGCGTCGGGCTCGGCGAGCGCAGCACCGACGGCGGCGGGCGGGGCAAAGCCGAGCGCACCGTAGCCGGTCGCCGCGTTGAACCAGCTGCGCGGGCGCGGCGCGTCGCAATAGTAGTTGCCGGCATAGACGGCCTGGGTGGAATCCCCGACGATAACGGCCTTCGGCAGCGTGCGCCAGATGGCGTCGATGACGCCGATTTCCGCCTGCATCTTCGCCGTCAGCTCGTTCCAGGCGCCCTTGCGGGCGGTTTCGGCGCGCGTGGCGCCGTTGCTTGTCGCCTTGTGGCCCTCGAGGAAGCCGAGCATGCCGGCCGCCGCCGTCTTGGCGCTGGAGAAGATCGACAGTCCCGATTGCGGCGTGCGGGCAAGCTGGGCGGCATCGATATCGATGCGGATCAGCGACTTCAGCCGCGGGAAGCCGTTGTCGACATTGATGTCGTAGTCCGTCGGGCCGAATTCGGTGCCGAAGGCGACGACGAGGTCGGCATCGGCAAGCAGCCGGCGCACGGCCTTGAGGCTGGGACTGGCCGGCACGCGCAGGGCATGGCCGGCGAGCATGCCGCGGCCATTGACGGTGGTGACGACCGGTGCGCCGAGCCGCTCGGCGAGCGCGCGGATCTCCTCGTCCGCCGTCACCGCGCCGCCGCCGGCGAGGATGACGGGGCGCGAGGCATTGGCGCACAGGATGGCGGCGCGCTGCAGGGTCTCCGCATCGGCGCGCGGGCGCGTGGCGACGGCGGCGGGAAAGCGGCCGGTCTCGATTTGTTTCGCCATCACGTCGGTCGGGATTTCGATATGCACCGGGCCGGGGCGACCGGAAAGCAGGACGGCGAAGGCGCGCTCCATGA
This sequence comes from uncultured Shinella sp., assembly GCA_946481465.1. The sequence continues at coordinate 6,905 of CAMLOC010000149.1, forward strand.
CGAGCGGCAGGTCGGCGGGGTTGAGCAGCGTGTGCGAATAGAGGGCGAGCGTCTTCATCATGCCCTGCTGGTCCGGCAGTTCGTGCAGCAGGCCGCGGCCGTGGCCGAGCGAATCGCGCCGGTTGACGCCGGAAATGACCAGCATGGGCACGGAATCCTGCCGCGCCTGCGCCATTGCCGTGATGGTGTTGGTAAGGCCCGGGCCGGTGATGACGAGGGCGACGCCCGGCTTGCCGGAAACGCGCGCATAGCCGTCCGCCATGAAGCCGGCGCCCTGCTCGTGGCGCGGCGTGATGTGGCGGATCTTCGCGGCGGCAAGGCCCCGGTAGAGCTCGACCGTGTGCACGCCGGGAATGCCGAACACGACCTCCACGCCATTCGCCTCCAGGAGGTCGATCAGAACCTCGCCGACGGTTTTCATGCTCATGCGCGGCGCTCCTTCGGCAGGGCGGAACGGGCGGCGAGCGCGGCGATGCGCCGGCAGGCCTCGTCGATGTGGGCGTCGGGCACGGTGAGGCTGAGGCGGATGAAGCCTTCCGCCTCTTCGCCGAAGGAGGATCCCGGCATGACGGCGACCTGTTCCTCGCGCAGGAGCGTCCAGGCGAAATCCTCGCCGCTCATGCCCGTCTCGGAGACGTCGACGACGATGAACATGCCGGCCTCGGGCGGCAGCGGCGCGAGGCCGGGCGCGCGCGACAGGGCGGCGGTGAAGCGGGCGGCGCGTCCCTTGTAGCTCTCGCGCATCGTCGCGGCGGTCGAGATCGGGTTGTCGAGCGCATAGGCCGTCATGTCGGCG